>CAWZYX010000016.1:0-36759 GCA_963966315.1 uncultured Winogradskyella sp.
CGGCAGCGTCAGATGTGTATAAGAGACAGGACCTATACCGCTCATTTTCTGCGCGTATTCAATAGGGTCTTTAAATTTAAACTGTATGTGTTCAGCCAAAAGGTTTTCCCCCGAGATATCACGATCAAAATCGGCAGGGGAGAGGCATTCGCCAGCAAATCCATTGTACAGGATCAAATTGGGGTTATTCGCTCCAATCAGTTTAAGAAAATCCCTGAGATTCATCCCCCACTCAATTTCATAGACTCCTGGTCTTACGCAGTCACCTGAAACACTCATTAATTTGGTGCCCGGTGTGGCTTCAGTGCCAATGGATAGGTACTGTTGCAGGTCCATGCTCATAATTCTCGGAACTGCACATAGGGTTTCCACATTGTTCACAACAGTGGGTTTACCCAAATAACCGTGCTCTACTGGAAAATACTCTTTAGTAGTTGGTTCTCCTCTTTTGCCTTCCATAGAGGCAATAAGTGCAGTCTCTTCTCCACAGATATAAGCACCAGCTCCCATAAAAATAGAAATACTAAAATCAAAGCCCTTGGCACCCATTATACTCTTACCGAGTAACCCTTTCTTATTGTATAACTTTATAGTGCGTTCGAGTTTTTCTTTGAGGTAGGTATATTCTGCTCTTAAATAAATGTAACCCTCTTTTGCACCTACGGCATATCCTGCAATAATCATTCCTTCTAAAAGCATTTCAGGTTGTGTATTTAGCAGTACACGGTCTTTGAAAGTTCCCGGTTCACCCTCATCGGCATTACAGATTATGAATTTGCGGTCTGATACATTATCTCTACAAAACTGCCATTTAGCGCCTGTAGGAAAAAAAGCACCACCTCTTCCCGACAATTTTGAATCTTTCACCTTTTGGATAACCTGCTCAGGTTTTTTTGAAATGGCGATTTTTAGTGCCTCCCCAATTTTAAAAGGCTTAAAAAAAACTGTTTTCAGAGCATCTGAAGGGTGATAACGAATATTATCTTCGGGATAGTTGCATAGTGATTTTAGTGGATGCCCTTCTTTTATTCTCGCGATGATATTTTTTACTTTTTCAGGAGTTAAATTGGTAAATGGATGGTAATTAATAAGGGCAGATGTTTCCTGGTCGCTCAATCCAATACAGGAGGTGTCAAACAAACCAAACATTTTGTCCTTAGTAACCATTCCGCATTTAATCCCCAATTCCTTTTCAAAAGCTTCTTTTACCTCATCGTATGCCTGACATTTAGAAATTATTGAGTTATTGAGATAAATCGTGTACTTGCCAGCGTCTTGTCGGTGGAAAAAATGATAAAAAGATATGACACCTTCCACTTCAATTTTAGACATCTGAAATGCAGTTGCAATTTTTGAGACATCATCGTTGTTAATAAACCTTCTTTTTTTTTGAATATCCCAAAGCACATCTAATAAGGATGTTCTGTCTTTTATCTGATGATTGGTTGACATTTTCTCATATTTATGATAGTTGGTCAAGTTAGTGCAGAAATTGATGAGCAGAAATGACCGGGGTCATTTTCAATTGCACATGGATAAACTTCCAATTAAACTAATCACTTATTAATAGATAGTTCCAGTGATTTCACCAATAGTTCTTTTCCTTTGGTGATGGTTTTCAAATAGCTTCCACAAGCAGGGCAGGTCTCGTGTAAGTACTTCAGTCTAAAATTACTCTGGCACTGTTGGCATTGGGCTTCACCTTGGACGATGGTTATTTTCTTTACCGCCTCTTCAAGTACGGTTCCTTTAACTGCTGATGGCCAGACAAAGTCCAGAGCTTCCATTTCTATCCCTGCTAATGCACCAATTTCAAGTTCAATGTGTTCTACCCTATCCATGTTCGCTTTGGCCGTTTCTGCTTCGGCTACATTTACAATTCCCAAGGCTATGGACAACTCGTGCATGACTAGAGATAATAACAAATTCAAGTCTAGTTCATTTTTTTGATTTTACGTATGATAAAAGTCATCTGTAAACTCTTATTACTGAGTTTACTTTACCTTAGTTCTGGTTGTTTATCGAGAAACGACCTGATTTTATTCAATTTTGAAATCGCAAGATGTTCAAAACCTTTAAAATAGTGATTACAGGTCAGGTTCAGGGTGTGGGATTTCGTCCATTTGTCTATCGCCTTGCCAGAGAGTATGATCTTAAGGGAACAGTTTCCAATTCTGAGGAAGGGGTGGTCATTTATGCTCAAGCCTCAAAGCAACAGGTGATCGAATTTTACCAGCAGCTCATAGAGTCTCCACCTAATATATCAATGGTAGAAGGTCATCAGATAACCGAAGTTGAGTGCAGTGCTTTTAAGGATTTTAGAATTATAATTTCAAATGCTCATAACAAGCTTAATTTACAGCTGACACCTGATTTTGCCATTTGTTCTAATTGTCAAAACGACATTAACAATCCTAAAAATCGTCGGTATAATTACCCATTTACTACTTGTGTGAACTGTGGTCCAAGGTGGGCAATTACCAAATCATTTCCTTTTGATCGCGACCAGACAACCATGCAGAATTTTGAGATGTGTAAAAAGTGCGAGGACGAATATGTAAATCCCGATGATAGAAGGTTCCATTCACAGACCAACTCATGTGCCTCTTGTGGTATAAGTATTGATTTCAAGGATGATAGAGGGAACCAAATTGATTATTCTACACATGATTTGTTCAGCAAATTGAAAGCTTTGTTAGTGGGTGGTTCCATTCTGGCCATTAAGAATACAAGTGGATACTTATTGTGTTGCGATGCCCGAAATGATGATGTTGTTAAAAAGCTTCGAATTAGAAAAAACAGACCTCAAAAACCATTCGCTCTGTTGTACCCATCATTGAGGCTGTTAAAGTCTCAGCTACAGATTTCCAAATGTAAGGAAGATAGTCTTCAATCTGCAGTAAGACCAATAGTACTTGTCTATAGATCTGGCGTGGATGGCAATGAAATTTCCTCCTCTGTTGCACCGGGTTTAAATCATTTGGGAATAATGCTTCCTAATTCCGGGTTGCTGCAAATGCTGGCTAACGAGATTGACTTCCCAATTGTGGCAACCAGCGGAAACAGTAGCGGTACCCCGGTACTGAGTGATGACTACGAAGCCATGGAAAAGCTTCGATCCATTGCAGATTATTATGTGCAACACAATTTAAAAATCACCCACCCTCAGGATGACTCTGTTGTGAAATTCAGTAAAAAATTTGAACATTCAATCATACTAAGGCGTTCACGAGGATACGCGCCTAATTTTAGAGCTTATAAAAGTAGTTGTGATAAGAAAGTCTTGTCAATGGGGGCACATCTAAAAAGTACTATTGGCTTTTTACCCAATGACTTTCTGTACCTTAGCCAGTATTTGGGCCATTTGGATCATTACGAGGTGTTTGAGCGGTTTACGCAAACTGCGAATGATCTCATAACCATTTTTAATCAACAGCCAAATGTGATTCTTGTCGATAATCATCCGGCATACCAAAGCACGTTGTACGGAAAGGAACTGTCTCAAAGATATAATGCTGAACTCATAGGAATTCAGCATCACAAAGCCCATATGGCCTCTGTTCTTGGTGAAAATGAGCTTATGAATAGTAGGGAACCAATATTAGGGGTAGTTTGGGACGGCACTGGTTTTGGTGAAGATGGACACATTTGGGGAGGTGAATTTTTTAGTTACCATGGAAATGACATAAAACGTATTGGGCATTTTGATTATTTCGATTGGTTGGCTGGGGATAAAATGGCTAAGGAGCCAAGACTGTCATTATTATCTTTGTTAGACGAAGATGAAGCATATGTGCTGAGGACTAAATTTTCTAAAGAAGAAAGACGGATTTACCCTGTTTTAAAGAATAGAAATAGTTTAAAAACATCTTCGGTAGGTCGACTTTTTGACGCAGTAGCCTCCTTATTAGATGTTTGCGATAAAAATTCCTATGAAGGAGAAGCCGCTATCAAGCTAGAGAACTTGATCACGGACTACGACTTAAAGGAATGCAGGGCCTATGTGACGGACTTAGGCAGCGGATACATCCCAACAAAGTCTATCATTAGTCATATTTTTAATGATGTCAAACGAGGTGTTGACAAACAGGCGATCACAATCAATTTTTTATTTACACTGGCGTACATAATCCTGCAAGTTGCACAACAGCAACGTATTGGAAAAATAGCCCTTAGCGGTGGTGTTTTTCAGAATACAGTTCTTGTAGATATGCTAATAGAACTGGCTCATGATAAATATGAGTTATTTTTTAATCGTAACTTAAGTCCTAATGATGAAAATATCTCTTTTGGACAGATGATGTACTATCTGAATGGTATGGGAAAAGGATGAAATATTTAAATGAATACCGGGATTTTGAAGCCACAAAGCGTTATTTAGAGCAAATTGACAAGCTTGTTTCTAAGCGCTGGAATATCATGGAAATTTGTGGAGGGCAGACCCATGGTTTGGTAAAGAACGGGATATTGGATCTGTTGCCCGACAAAGTGCGAATGATTCATGGCCCGGGTTGTCCTGTTTGTGTGACCCCTGTGAATCTTATTGACAAGGCCATTCATTTACTTGAAAAAGGTGTCATTGTTTGCTCCTTTGGGGATATGGTTCGTGTTCCGGGCAGTTCCAAAAGCTTGTTAGAAGCAAAGGCAGAGGGCGGAGATCTACGTATATTATATTCCCCTCTGGAGGCGGTGAATATTGCAAAAAAAAACCCAGAGAAGGAAGTGGTCTTTTTTGCTGTTGGATTTGAAACCACGGCACCGGCAAATGCCTTGTCTGTTCTGCATGCCGAAAGGATAGGGCTCAAAAACTACTCTGTTTTAGTGTCTCATGTGCTCGTGCCTCCGGCAATGACATCTATTTTAGATGATGAATTTTGTACTATTGACGCTTTTCTCGGCGCCGGTCATGTTTGTGCTATCATGGGATTTCAGGAATATCATCAACTGTCTGTAACTTATAAAACACCGATTGTTATCACAGGATTTGAGCCTTTGGATCTGGTAGAAGGTATTTATTTGGCGGTTCATCAATTGGAAAATGGTGTTTACAAAGTTGAAAACCAATACGCGCGTGCCGTGAGTGAAAAAGGTAATTTGGCGGCCAAAGCTATTATAAGCAGGGTTTTTGAAATTGGGGACCGCGAATGGCGAGGTATTGGTATTATTCCGAAAAGTGGTTACAGGCTTACCGAGGCTTATCAAAACTATGATGCTGAACTGAGGTTCAGCATGCAGCAAACCACTCCTTTGGAACCTACAGACTGTATTGCTGGAGAGATTTTAAGAGGCCTAAAAAAGCCTCACGAATGTCAGCAATTTGGTACCAGTTGTCATCCCGGAAACCCATTGGGAGCGCCAATGGTTTCCTCAGAGGGGGCTTGTGCAGCCTATTATCATTTTTCAAATTCAATAATCAAATAATAGTTATGGATAAGACCAGATTTGGATATGAAATCATTAATCTAGGTCATGGCAGTGGTGGTGTTATGACGAGGGAACTGCTGGATCGTATCATTTTTAAAATTTTTGATAATCCCTTTATTCAGGAAAAGCACGATGGTTCAATTGTTACTGTAGACGGTGAAATGGCAGTTTCGACAGATAGTTTTGTGATTTCCCCAATCTTTTTTAGAGGTGGAAATATTGGTGAATTGGCTGTAAATGGCACTGTAAATGATGTGGCTATGTGTGGTGCCATTCCCAAGTTCCTCTCTTTGGCCTTTATTGTTGAGGAAGGAATGAAAATCGATGATTTCGTGGCTATTGTTAAGTCCGTTAAGGCAGCAGCAGATAAGAGTGGTGTACAGGTTATCACCGGGGATACAAAAGTGGTGGAACGCGGAAAAGGAGATAAGATCTTTATCAATACAACCGGATTTGGGAAAGTACATTCAAAGGCCAGGATTTCTGTTAGGCAGATAAAGCCAGGTGATAAAATTATCATCAATGGAAACCTCGCTCAGCACGGCATGGCCATCATGTCTGAGAGAGAGGGCTTGGAATTTGAATCGACCATAGAGAGCGATACTACCAATCTCAATTTCATCGTAGAAAAACTTTTGGATGAATTCGGGCACCATATCAAAATCTTCAGAGATCCAACACGTGGTGGTTTGGCTGGCGTACTTGCTGAGATTGCCTCAGATACTGCAAGTGGTGTTGTTATTTATGAAGAGAAGTTACCAATTGAGAAGCAAGTCCTTGCTGCTTGTGAAATATTGGGTTTAGACCCCCTGTATGTAGCTAATGAAGGCGTTTTTATGACCGTTGTAGATGCCGAGGTGGCTGATGAAGTGGTAAGTTTATTGAAGCGAGACCACAAAGGACGAAATGCTGTCTGCATTGGGGAGTTCAGTGCCGATCATCCTCAAAAGGTGGTCGTTTATAACCCTCTGGGGGGTAAACGGATGGTTACCCCCATGATTGGAGAGCAATTACCTAGAATTTGCTAAAAACTCAGGAGCCAATATGTACCAATAATCAACGCCAGTAAACCACTTGCCAGTCGGATGCCCTTGAAGAAAAACGGATGACTTCTTTTTTGGGTTAACAGAGCAACTTTTCCAATTACAAAAGCAAATGCTGTCATGGCTAAAAGTATCCCAACACAGGAACCGATGATATACAGAACAGAATCCCATTGGTCGTCAAAACCCAGAACAGGGAAAAATAGTATAAAATGTCCGATTCCTGCAAAACCATGGAGAATACCAATGGAGAATGAGGCAAAATAACTTTGGGTCTTTATTCCTTCAGTCTTCCGTGAATTTGAATAGTTTGTATTTACATCATGAATGTGATTTTGGCTAGTATTAAAAACCTTATAAAATGCCCAAATGCCAATTCCAATGAGCACAAGACCAACTAATTGTTCGCTGAAATTTGAGATTTGATCGATGGGCAGTAGGTTTCTGAATAACAGAAATAAAAAACCAATCATTCCCATTCCCAGGATATGACCAAAACCCCAGACCAGCCCTAATTTCCATGCTTTTTTTCTGGATTCGAGTATCAAAGGTGTCACGGCAGCTAAATGGTCAGGACCAGTAAGCACGTGAAGCACCGTAGTAAGAATACCTGACACAAATGCAAACTCAGCAATCATTTCCAGGGTGTGATTTATGGTTACGTCGTAAATATCAGTAATTTTTTTTGCTCTCGATACAAAAAGAATGATCGGATAGAAATGAATCAAGGCAAAAAAAATTGACCAAGGTGTAAATGCTGCTTTTTGGCATTCAGATAAAAGGCAAATTCTAAATATTGGCTACTGATATCCGGATCTTGATGGCCTCAATCATTCTGGAACTCTTATTTTTTATAGTCACATGACATGCAGTTCGTAAGTATATGCGTATCTTTCAGACTAATAGTTAAACCTAATTATTATGAGTCAAAATAACGATACGCTCATTGGTATTCTTGCTGGAACTGCCATTGGGGCATTAATTGGGGTACTGTTTGCCCCGGAAAAGGGTAGTGTGACGCGCGAAAGACTAAGGTCAGAGGCGATAAGTGCAAAAGAATCAATGGAAGAACGACTGTCGGAATTAGAAGAGAAAGTTAAAGAGACGGTGGCTAATGAAAAGGCATCTCTGGACGAAAAGATGGATTCTATAATTTCAGATGCCAGTTATAAAGCAGATGACATCATTTCGGCAATGGAAGAAAAGCTCAGGATCCTTAAAGAGAAAAATAAACAATACCAAAAGTCAAAATCTTAATGGCTGTCTTTGAATCTATTGGAGAAACGGCAGAAGGAGCGGTAGACAGCGCAAAAGTTTATGCGAAAGCTACAGAATCTTATATTAAACTTCAGATATTTAAGCATGTTGCTGTACTATTGACCTTTATTGTAAAGACCCTGTTGATTGGAGGAATGCTTCTTGGAGCATTGCTATACTTTTCGGTCAGCTTAACAATGCTAATCAGTGATTGGGTAGGAGGGATCATACCTGCCTGTGCCATCGTAGGAGGCTTGTTTTTAGTTCTATTGATCGTGATTTTTCTCAATTCTAAATTTATTGATAAAAAGGTTTTAGCGGTTCTATCTAAAATGTTCAGAAATGAAAGTGTATAACAGTTTTGAACAAATCGACCAAGATCTCAAAAAACTGAATCTTGAGAGGCAAATTGCAGTTGAAGAACTGAAGATGACACAGAATCAAATTAAAAGTGAACTGAGTTTGGTTAACTGGTTGGATGCTATTTTGATGTCTGTCATTAAATATGGTGGTACCTTTGTTATAAAACGCTTTGTGAAAAATCGCTGAATTTAGTTGGTAGAAAAATTGACAAGCGTCAAGGATCAATGTTGATAACTTGGGTGTAAGGTTTGGGCCAAAACTGCTACTTTTGTCATCAGAAACTTTATTAAAATGTCTGAACAAATAGAACGTACAAAGTGTTTAATAATAGGTTCCGGACCTGCCGGATATACAGCTGCTATTTATGCTTCAAGGGCTAACATGTTTCCTATTCTTTATCAAGGTGAACAACCTGGTGGGCAATTAACCACAACCAATGATGTGGAAAACTTTCCAGGGTATCCTGAAGGGATCACGGGGCCTGAAATGATGATCGAACTGCAGAAACAAGCAGAGCGTTTCGGTACCGATGTTAGACATGGTTGGGTTACTAAGGTGGATTTTTCAGGTCCGGTCCATAAAGTCTGGATCAACAATGAAAAAGAGATCCAGGCAGATACTGTGATCATTTCTACAGGAGCCTCAGCCAAATACCTTGGTCTAGAATCTGAACAGAAATATCTGAAGTTGGGAGGAGGAGTATCGGCATGTGCGGTTTGCGATGGGTTTTTTTACAGAAATCAGGAAGTGGTAATTGTTGGTGCAGGAGATTCTGCCTGTGAAGAGGCGCATTACCTCTCCAAGCTCTGTAAAAAAGTAACCATGCTGGTAAGACGTGATGTGTTCAGAGCCTCTAAAATCATGCAAAATCGCGTAAAAAATGCCGAAAACATTGAAATCTTATACAATACAGAAACGGAGGAGGTCCTTGGTGACGGACAGGTCGTAACAGGTGTACAGGTAAAAAACAATGTGTCTGGAGATACCCATATCATTCCTGCAACAGGTTTCTTTGTGGCTATAGGGCATAAGCCCAACACCGATATTTTTAAGGACTACCTGGACCTGGATGAAACCGGATACATCATCAATGCAGTGCCAGGAACAAGTAAGACCAATGTAGAAGGCGTCTTTGTAAGTGGTGATGCAGCCGATCATGTGTATCGTCAGGCAATAACGGCAGCCGGAACAGGTTGTATGGCAGCGCTTGATGCCGAACGTTACTTAGCTGAGAAGGAAGCAGACTTTGAAGTGTCTACCCCGACGTATAATTAGTGGATTAGTGAAGAATTTAATGGAAGAGCGTTTTTAAACGCTCTTTTTTTTATCTCATTTTTGTTTCTGCCTTGTTTTCCACTCGAATAAGGACTAGTAGTTTTCATCAGACGGTTCCCTGGTGAACGCCAAGGTCGATATTGATATATGTGACCTCCAAAAAACGTATCAAATACCAATTAAAATTGCGAAAAAAGATAAACTTCGTGTAAGTGGAGTACTTCCTCTGAATATTAACGATTTCAATTTAAGTTCACCCTCAAAATTCTTCGGGATCATCAAGGTAGAGCCCGAAATTAAGATTGATTTCTTCTTTAGCCTGCAAATGCAGGAACAGAATTAGCGTTCTTTTTTCTGTAATCTTGCCGATCCTGTAAATCGGTTAACTGTAATTGTGGGTTCTCCATACAGGAAGGTCTCGGTTTTCCCTGACGCATCAAAGGTAAGTTGATCCTGAACTTCAATAGTGGCATCGGAGTTACCTTCAATAAAAAGACTACATTCTTTTAGGCTGTAGTTATTCCCATAAAAATTAGAGGAATTATCAATCCTTATGGTAGCCTTTTCTGCTGCGCCTTCAATTGTTGCATCTGTTCGCTGAAGTAAATCAAATTCCACAATAGGACAGTTGATAAGTGCATCCAGTTTACTATCGTCATTCAAGTAAATTTTAGATATTCCGGAAGCTGTGATATTTAATCTGGTTTTGCTTTTTCCGGTTGACCTGAACTCAAAATCCGTCGCGTTAATGTTGAGGTAAGCCCTGGAATTGTCCTCCACAGTGAGCGAAACAGATCCTAATTCCATAGAAGTCAGAGATCTTATTTCAGAATCATTCTTCACGCTGATATTAGCCAGTGACTCTCCGTAATTCACGGTGATTTTAAGCGTTTTTTTAGAGGTGATTCGTTTCAAAGCGGATATGGTCAACGCTTTATCTACCACTGCAAATTCAATGACTTCATGTAAGTTATCATCTGCCTCCACTTCAATTGATGGTTTGCTGTTGTATATGAGGTCGATCGAAAAGTCATCCGTCACAGTAATGGATTCAAAATCATCTACGTACGTTTGCTTAATTGTAACGTTTCTGTCTCCTTTTATTTTGTCACTATCCTGCGAAAAGAGTAATGTCTGAAAGCTAAGCAGCAAGAGACTAAAAAACAATTTATTATTCATTCTGTTCGAATTGCTTTTAACAAATATATACAAAAACCACCCCAAACTCTATGCAGAGCTTGAAATGGTTTATTATTCAGAATGATTGGTTGGCCTTGGGTGTTAGTTGTAAGCCGGTTTTACTGTTTTGAAACGGAGCCAGATACCCCGTCAGACTTATCTACTTTTTTGGGAGATCCGTAGTACCTGACATCCCCGCCACTACTGGCTTTTGCCATGAGTTCGTCTGTGGTAAATACTGCGATATCAGCACCGCTGGTTGCATTGGCTTCGCAGCGAAGGGTTTTCAGGTTCTTAGCATTGATGTCACTGCCACTGGTTGCTTCGGCATTCAAATAGTCTGCTGCACCACTTACTACGAGATCACTACCGCTGGTAGCCTTACAAAACACCTTATCTGCATTGATGCTTAGTTGCATGTCCGCTCCACTGGTCGTTTTAAGTGAGAGGTTGTTGGCCCTGATGTCTGTTTCACCATAAACATGGCTACCACTGGTTGCTTCAATAGACGAAATATCTTTAAAGCTGAGATAAACAGCCTGTGATTTTGAGCGTCGAATGTTATCATCGGCATAGACTTTCAATACATTGCCTTCTACCTCTGTTATGATAATCTCATGAAGGTTTTCATCTGCTTCAACAGAAAGTGAAACAGCCTCTCCTTGAGAAAGATAGAGATCAATACCCCTGCTTACTTCGATGGCGTTAAATTGGCTATTAATTTTGCGCTCTTTGTCGATGACATTTCCGTTACCGTCAATTCCTGGTCCGTAGTTCATATCCACGCAGGATAGCATCATTAGAGATACTAAAGTGGATACAAAAATTTTAGCTAGTGTGCTCATTGATTTACTTTTTTATTGATTGATTTTCTACAAAGGTTCTATTTGTTTTTGATTTGGTCAATTGTTTACAGATCAATTGTGGATTTATGTTTCTGGATTGTATTAAAGACTGATTGAATTAGTAATTATCGTTTCCTCCAGACGTTATCTGAACCCCTTCCTCTTCATCTATGGTGACTTCAATGTTATTAGGTTCAGCATCCATGACGGTTTCACTAACATTGACGTTTAGCTTGTCGGTGGTGATACTGATATTGGCCTCTTCATCCTCTTCATTTTCACAGTCGAGGCAGGTGAGTTTTCCATCTTCCACCAGCATGTACTGCTCTTCCATACCTCTTTCAAGAATATCATTATAATAGCTTGAGTTATAGTGAAAGCTAGAAGTGTTTTCGTCTGCAAAGAGAATCGAGCCTTCAGGGAGGTACACAATAACCGTGATTTCCTGATCGCTGAATTTATTTTTTAAATCTGTGGTGATCTGGTTGTCCAACCGTAATTCACCGTTTTTAAGCTCATAATTGTATTCAATGTTCTCAGCTCTGGCTTCTGCGACATCAAAATTACTACCTCTGGCACTTTTTTCAACTATTATAGATCCAAGAGAGTCTTTGGTAGATCGCACGATTAAGCGGATATCGGAACTGACAATCATATTCTTATTGTTTGATCTGGTTACTTTTGTGCTTTGACCTCTGCTCCTGTAATAATAGTTGTCATAGTTATTAAAGCTTGTCATTTGAAGTCTAAGTGTGTCATTGGGTTTCACCATAAGATTCTCTGTTTTTGATACTTTTCCTTCCACAGAAAATTCGGTGGCCGTTCTTATGCCAATGACCGACAGGGCAATTATGGCGACAAGCCAAACCCCAAGAAGGGTGAACTTAGCGATGTTCCCTATGGATTTTAAATTAGTGACGAGTATTTTCAGTCCTAAATAAAACAAGAAGAAGAACGGTACTGCGATTACTATAAAGGCGAGCAGTGATAAAATCCAGATGGGGACATCGGCCGAGTTTGCTGCGTAGATATACTCCATCCCGTTTACATTAGCCAGATCTGAAAGGCCCACTGTAAAAAAGCCTACGATGAGTCCAACCAAGGTTAAAATACCCACAACCAGTAGGATAATGCCGATAAATTTGGCAAATACCTTTAGGAAAAACATGAGTATGTTTCCTATTCCATCAAAGAAGTTCTGTGAGTTTGATTTGAGACGATTCCCTCGCTTGGGAAGGTCCAGATTTCGAACCCCTTCAGATATGTTCTCGGTCACATTATCAATACCCTCCTTTAGTTTATCGCCTTGAGCCTTTAAATCTAAATTTCTAACGCTATCTGTAACGGTATCAATACTGTCTTTAATTTTTTTTTCGATGTTACTGATATTCACTGGCTCGCCAGTCATCATTAGTTTTTCAGCTGTTGTTTGGGCTTCTGGTACTAAGGCCCAGAACACCAAATAAATGAAGATAAAGGTTCCCCCGGAGAACAGGGCAAAAACAATCCATAGAAGGCGTACCCAGAGCACATCGATTCCCAAATAATGAGACAGCCCTGCAGCTACTCCACCGATGTATGAATTTTCAGTATCTCTGAACAGTTTTTTTGCTGGTTGGGTTCTACGTGCTTTTGATCGTGGCGGCTCATCCTCAAAAATTTCGTCATCGATGTGATAATCTTCGGGTTGTCCCATGATGCCTATAACCTCATCTACCAAAGTAATTCCAACCACCTGCTTGTCGTTCTGGATGCGTTCACTAAACAACTCAGCGATTCTAGCCTCAATGTCAGATATAATTTCAGACCTCCCCTGAGAGTCTGTAAAAGACCTTTTGATGGCATCGAGGTAGCGTTGCAGTTTTAAATACGCATCTTCATCAATGTGAAAAAAGATTCCTGCTAAATTTATATTGACTGTTTTGTTCATTTTTTTGTTGTTTTTGTACTTGTCACTAAGTTTACTGCATTCTGTAATTCTTCCCAGGTAGTGTTCAATTCCTTGAGGAATAATTTTCCTGTTTCTGTAAGACCATAATACTTACGCGGAGGTCCGGAGGTGGATTCTTCCCATCGATAATTAAGTAGTCCGGCATTTTTTAGCCTTGTCAGGAGAGGGTAAATCGTTCCCTCAACAACAAGCATTTTAGCATCTTTAAGCGTGCTTAGGATTTCTGCAACATAGGCATCATCATCTTTTAGGATGGATAAGATGCAATATTCCAGAACACCTTTTCGCATTTGTGCTTTTGTATTTTCTATCTTCATTTGCTAAGGTGCTTTATTCGTTAATACTGTTCGTTTATTGATTGATTGTGATGATGATTTATTTTAAAAAATTGATGGTTAAAGGATAATGGTAGACTTCTCCATCTCGAGCCGACAAGCTCGCTTTTACGATAAGTGCCAACTCAACGAGAAAGGCTAAAAATGCTAGAATACCCAGACCGCCACCAATGTACAGGAGTGGTGAAGGCTTACCTATATTAATATGAAAGTCATTGAAACCCTGAAAATCGAAAAAATCAATTCCACTAAACAGATTAAAGATGAAAAAAGGAACGCTAATGGTACCAATGATTACTGCATATAAAAAGATGCTGATCTGAAAATTAATAGCTTGTTTTCCATTCTTATCTATAAACTCCGACTTCTCCTTGTTAGCAACCCACAGTACAATGGGTCCGATGAAATTGCCAAATGGAATAAGAAATCTCGAAAAGGTTGATAAGTGAATAAAGGTTGCAATATTTCTTTGATGTTGGTCTTGCATTTTTTACATATAATAGTTTCTTATGCAAATATATATCTAAAAGAAGGTATTATGCAATACAAAGTACTAAAATTTAACATATTATTAACATTATGAAGGAAGAAATAATTGTGGTACTTTTAGTCATCATAATATAAGTTCTAATGGATATTTCTCCTTCTAAGCTCAATAAATATCTTATGTTCAAGTTACCTTCTGCATATTTATGTGGAGTGAGAACTACAGAACTATCTGCTGAAAAGTGTGTTGTGAGTGTCAAACATAAATGGATCAATCAAAATCCCTTCAATTCAATGTTTTGGGCTGTACAAGGTATGGCCGCAGAGCTAGCAACGGGTGCTCTGGTACTTCGCTCTATAAGAGCCAGTCATAAAAACTTATCGATGCTTGTCCTCAACAACAAGGCCCATTTTTCAAAAAAAGCGAAAGGACGCATCAGATTTTCTTGTCATCAGGGCGCTGAAATAAGCTCTGTGGTTGAAAAGGCCATCATGACAGCAGAAGGACAAACACTTTGGATGCACGCTTCTGGTGTTGATGAGAATGATGATGAAGTTTCAAATTTTAGCTTTGAGTGGACGCTTAAGTTAAAAAGCCAATAAGGCTTGTCTCTTAAATAATTTGTGATCACAAAAAAATTAAGCTTTACAGATGTAACTATTTTGAGCTATCGACAACTCATATAATAGTCTTATCAATCAAACATTAATTATATTATGGAACGCCTCCCAGACTTTTCCAAGCGAAATGCACATGAAATCGATTACACCATTTTTGGTGAGGAGATGCAATATGTTGAAGTTGAACTCGATCCGCAAGAAGCTGTAGTAGCTGAATCCGGTAGTTTTATGATGATGGATGATGGAATAAAAATGGAAACCATCTTTGGAGACGGCTCCGAGAAAGATCAAGGTATTTTTGGAAAGATACTGGGAGCCGGGAAACGAATTCTAACTGGAGAGAGCCTCTTCATGACGGCATTTTACAATGACCTTGGCGGTAAACGAAAGGTATCTTTTGCTTCGCCTTATCCTGGAAAAATCATACCAATCGACCTAAATCATTTTAAAGGTAAATTTATCTGTCAGAAGGATGCTTTTTTATGCGCGGCAAAAGGGGTTTCGGTGGGAATTGAGTTTTCAAAGAAACTTGGACGCGGCTTATTTGGAGGTGAAGGATTTATAATGCAGAAACTAGAGGGAGATGGTATGGCCTTTGTTCATGCTGGAGGTACCATGGCACAAAAGACCCTGATGCCGGGGGAGACCCTAAGAGTGGACACAGGCTGTCTGGTGGGGTTTGCATCCTCGGTCCATTACGATATTGAATTTGTGGGAGGTATCAAAAACTCAATTTTTGGAGGCGAAGGATTATTTTTTGCCAGGTTGCAAGGACCTGGAACTGTTTACATACAATCTCTTCCATTTAGTCGATTAGCCGATCGGGTCATTGCGTCTGCGCCAAAAGCCGGAGGCAAAAGAAAAGGAGAGGGGAGTATATTGGGTGGTCTTGGAGATCTACTGGATGGAGATAACCATTTTTAAAATTAACATAAAAACGCGTTAAACTGACAAAACTCTTCCTTAAAATCAGATTATTTTTTAGTATATTAGAGCACCAATTTGTAACGCCTATTAAAAAAATTTACCTTTTTCGTTGAACCTAAATTTAATTTTGAATTATGGCGAGAGCAATGTTGGAGTATACAAAAACGATACTCGACAAGGTTAGTTTTGATGTGACGTTATTTTGCAGAGAAGTACAAAAAGCAGTAAAACGCTTGTTACCTCACGAACTGGAAGAATTAGAGGATTACATCATGTCCCTGATCCATCAAAACCCCGAACTAGACAAATGTTTAATTTATTTAAAAGCATAAAAGCGGCATCTCGCCGCTTTTTTATTTCTTGTTTAACGGACTAATGATCTCCACATCCTGAAATGCAATGGCCCCTCTTATGATCGCAGAAATTACTTCATGTAAGGCGGAAATGATCTGCATTTTTAGCTCACTTTTATGATAAATGATACTTACTTCACGCGCCGGGGTAGGTTTTGAGAAGTGCCTTAAATTCTTTTTTTGTTCGGAGCTCATGTCAAGAGTATGAAGATATGGCAGAAGAGTCATTCCCAAACCTTCATTCGACAGTTTGATCAATGTTTCAATACTGCCACTTTCGAGTTGAAAATGATCGTCCAATTGATCTTTGAACGTTTTGCATAGGTTAATGACTCCATCTCTGAAACAATGACCGTCTTCCAGCAATAACATGTCATCCATTTCAAGGTCTGAAACTTCAATTCGTTTCTTGTTATAAAGCCTATGTGCTAAGGGAACATAGGCCACAAAAGGTTCATAATACAAGACGCGTTCCTTGATGCTTTCCTGTTCCAAAGGAGAGGCTGCAATGGCAGCATCCAAATGACCCTCATTAATTCTTGAAATGATCTCATCGGTGGTGAGTTCTTCAATTTTCAACTTTACTCTTGGATACTTCTTAATAAAATTCTTTAAAAACATTGGAAGCAAGGTCGGCATGATCGTAGGAATAATACCCAACCTGAATTCTCCTCCGATAAATCCTTTTTGCTGATCCACAATATCCTGGATACGATCTGCTTCATTTACAATATTTCTAGCCTGACTTACAATCTTTTTTCCGATTTCGGTAAGCTCTATTGGCTTCTTACCCCGATCAAAAATGGTGATGTCCAATTGCTCTTCAAGTTTTTGAATCTGAGTACTTAAAGTAGGTTGGGTGACAAAGCATTTTTCGGCTGCTTTGGTAAAATTTTTGTGCTCTGCTATTGCCAGCACATATTTAAGCTGTGTTATTGTCATGTGAATACACTAAGGCAATAAAGGTATAAAAACTATTAATAAAATCTATGATAAGACCCATTTCAATTTACAGTATCTTTGCTTAATAATAAAAAGATAATTGATATGAGTTTAAATAGTATTGGTCTGGACACTCAGAAGGCTGGCGAATTGGCGAAAGAGTTGAATAATTTACTTGCTAATTTTCAAATTTATTACCAAAATTTGCGAGGAATTCACTGGAATATAAAAGGAAAAGCTTTTTTTGATCTTCATGCCAAGTTCGAGGAGCTATACGACGATGCCAACATCAAGGTAGATGAAATAGCCGAACGAGTTCTAACCCTGGGTTCAACGCCCCTTCATACCTTCTCCGATTATTTGGACCAAGCAAAGGTGCCTGTGGGAAGAGATGTTTCAAAAGATGAAAAAGCGGTTCGATTAATTGTGGATTCTCTGACTGAATTACTTAAAATTGAACGGAAGGTTCTTCAACATTCTGATGAAGCTCAGGACGAAGGCACTAATTCTATGATGAGCGACTTTATTACAGAACAGGAAAAAACAGTCTGGATGATGAAAGCCTGGCTGAACGAAACAGTGTAACTAAAAAAGACGGCATTGCCGTCTTTTTTTTGTCATTCATTACATTCAGAATCTTATATTCAATTCAAGATTTTTGTCCTCCAATTGAAATTTTGCCTCATCATATTGAGGAGGGCCAAAAAACATAGGGTTGTTAGATGAGCCATACGCCTCAAGGGGCATTCCATTTTCCTGGAAGTCCATGCGACCATTTCCATTGGCATCATGCAGTGCAATAATGGCATACTCCCCAGGCTGGACATGATTGAAGGTGACCTGTACTCTTCCGTTTTCAATGGTTGATTCTGCAGAGTCAATACCATCCGATTTCATAAAGGTATCACTAGTGTGTAAGACGAGTAATACCTTGCCTTCATCACTTGTTACATTATCGATGGTTACAGAAATACTCAGTCCGCTGTTTTGGGCAAACGAGAAGGAAACGATAAATAAAAAGACTGTTTTTAGAAATAAGGTTTTCATAATGCTAATTTTTAATTGATTAATAAGAACAGTCCAAAAGTCCATGAAACTCTGGTTAGTTACAACTTGATTGGTCTCAATTGTTGATTTACTGAGACCAATTGTCAAATAATCAATATTAAAGTAGTCCCCTTGCCTTTATTTCAAGATATTTATTAATTGTATTGATAGTGAGTTCCTGAGGCTTCGTAAGAATAGCCTGGATTCCGAACTTTTCAAGTTCTTTAAGCATTAAAACTTTATCGTTGGCAAATTTTTCTGCAATCGTTTTGTGGTAAATGTTCTGAAGATTTCCTGTAGGCCGGCTAATAAGCTTTTCTAATTCGGTGTTTTCAAAAAAAATAACCACCAGCATGTGTTTTTTCGCAATAGCTTGTAAATAAGGTAATTGTCTTTTTAAGGCCGACGGATGTTCAAAATTGGTAAATAATAATAAGAGGCTGCGTTGGGTCACATGTCGTTTTAACCGTGTGTAAAGCAGACTAAAGTCGCTATCGGTAAACTCTGTGTCTACATTGTATAGGGTTTCCAATATTCTATTGAGAAAGCTCAACCCTGAACGAGCCGGCAAAAACTGTTCTATTTTTTTAGCAAAAAGTATCAATCCAACTTTATCGTGTTTTTTTAAGGCGACATTACTAAATGCGAGCGAGGCATTAATGGCATAGTCTAACAACTTCAGACCCTCAAATGGCATTTTCATAACTCTTCCTGCATCAATTATGGAATAGATGGGTTGTGACTTTTCATCCTGGAACTGATTTACCATGAGTTGCCGGTGTTTGGCAGTTGCTTTCCAGTTAACCGTCCTGAAATCGTCTCCCTGCACATACTCTTTTATTTGCTCAAACTCCTGAGTATGACCAATCCGCCTGATTTTTTTCAGGCCAAACTCGGACAAATCATTATGCATGGCTAAAAAATCATACTTCTGCATTTGCATAATGGAAGGATAGACCATCACCTTTTTGTTATTTTCAAATAGGAATCTGCGTTTTACGAGCTTAAGCTGTGTACTTACATAAACATTCAGGTTTCCAAAATGATAGGTTCCGCGCTCAATAGGCCGAATGACATAATCAAACAAGTAAACGTCCGAAGAGTCAATAAAAACCTTGTTTAAAAAGTTGCGTTCCTGGAATTGTATGGGTAATTCATCAATTATTTCTGTATAAATCTTCAGACCATAATTGTTGGTTATTCGTATGTTGACAGGATTTAGGTCACCGAGTGAAAATTTATCGCTTAGTGTTCTATTGGCTTTAACGGCATTTTTTCGGGAATAAAGCATGAAAATATCCAGCGAAACAGCGACTCCTAAAACGGTCAAAGCAATCCAGCAAAAACCATAAAGAAATGGCCACCAGTAGGATACAAAAAAGCACAAGGCAATAATGGTGAGTAAAACGTAAAACCGTTTATGTATATAGATAGATTTCAGAACTCTGAACATTGATCAAACTTACCTTGGGATCTCAACCGATTGAACAATCATGTCAATCACATTTTCAGGAGTCATTCCTTCCATTTCACGTTCCGGGGTTAAAATAATTCGGTGATTTAATACAGGATTGAGCGCTCTTTTAACATCTTCCGGAATGACAAAATCTCGACCATTCATGGCAGCAAAAGCCTTGGAGGTGTTCAGGACAGCGATAGATGCTCTGGGAGATCCACCCAGAAAGAGATGAGGGTGGTTTCTTGTTTTCGAAACAATCTCAGCAATGTAGTTTATGATTTTTTCCTCAACGATAACCGCTTGAATTTTAGACTTGAATTCAGCGAGTGAGCTTGCATTTAAAACTGTTTCTATGAGGGTTTCCGGCTGCTCGCCTCTTCGCTGGTGGTGGGTCTCAATAATTTTTACTTCCTCTTCCAGACTTGGATAATTGACCTTTATTTTGAAAATAAATCTATCTAATTGTGCCTCTGGTAGGGCATATGTACCTTCTTGCTCAATGGGATTCTGGGTCGCCAGTACCATAAAAGGTGCCTTCAGAGGGTAGGTGTGTCCATCTATAGTTACCTGTCGTTCTTCCATGGTTTCAAATAAGGCTGCCTGAGTTTTGGCAGGAGCTCTGTTTATTTCATCAATGAGCACTACATGTGAGAAGATGGGACCTTTCTTAAACTCAAAAGCAGAGTTCTTCATATTAAAAACTGAAGTACCCAGAACATCACTTGGCATCAGATCAGGTGTGAACTGGATTCGGCTGAAGTCGGTTTCTAAGACTTTTGCGAATAGTTTTGCTGTGATGGTCTTTGCAATTCCCGGAACACCCTCAATTAAGACATGTCCGTTTGCTAAAAGAGCTGCAATCAGTAGTTCTATAAACTCATCCTGACCTATAATTACTTTTTGCAATTCACTTTTAATTTTATTTACAGCATCCTTTAATTCATCCAATTCTATTCGGCTGTTGAACTCCAGACCTTCTTTATTTATTTCTTCGTTCTTCATTGATGAGTATGTTTAAATTGTTCAATACGTTTATTTAATTCCTCCAGCTCCTCTTTGCTGGCCGAGTTTTTACTCTTTAAATGTTTGATGAGTTGAAATAATGCTTTTACTTCCTCAAGTTCATTGCTGCTTTTTTCGGCCACCTGTTGCACCAACAGCTCGTTCCATTCATCTGTTGGAAGCTTGAGCTCTGTTCTAAGGTGGTTGAAAAAATGTTGAATCTGGAGCAAGGCCATCTCGCTATGGGTGCTCCTTTCATAATACAAATTGGCTATGGTTCTTGTATAGTCGAGGGTTTGATTTTTGAGTGGTTCCACAACGGGGATTGCACGTTGTTTTCGCTTGCCTTCAAAAATGATATATACCACTACTCCAAATAGTAACAGATAATAAAACCACTTTAAATGAGGGTTGTTTAAAAACAAGTACATAGGAGAAGTGTAAAATACCTTACCCGACTTATAATAGGCATCGAGGTATACTGCTTTATCTGGATCAATGTATGACATTAAACCGGCTGTGTAATCCTTATTTGCACCCTTTAAAATAAAATAATTAGTAAAGGCCTGAGGAAAGGTCGAAAGAATAACCTGTCCCTGACCAAATGGTTTTTTGACAATATTGATCAAGGAATCTTCAATAGTTTGTATTTCTTTTCGGGGCTTATCCATGACACCTACAACTTTTGTTTGTTGGGGCTCCAGATCAGAGAAATGATACAGGGTAGTGGCCTTGTCAAAGGTAGTCTGTTGAGTTGTGCGAAGTTCGGGGTGGGTTAATACCAGATTGAATTCATTTTGAAAATTATCAGAAATACTTACAAGGGATGTTTTTAAGCGAAGCGTGTCTAGTAGGTTTGTATCATAATTTGTTGAGGCCATGATCAAGGTATTCCCTTTTGACGTCCATTCCAACAGAAGCTCCAATTCTGCCTCTCCGAAGCTCAGACCATCATTAAAAAATAGATAGGTCCCGTTGATATCATCGGACTGAAGATATTCATAAGGTGGCCTGTCTACAGACACAACTGAATCAAATCGAGATTTAAGCAGGTCTTTAAATATGTAGGCGCCAAAAGGAATCTTGTGATAACTGCTGTAAGAGGCAAACCAATTAATTTGCTTGGGTTTAGACAATTCTGCGTAGACAATACCCAGAATGCATATGATAAAGAGGGTTAAATATATTTTCGTTCTTCTATTCACTGTATGGCGATCTTAGAATTTAATATTTCAAATTCCATTTTGATCTGATTGAATGCTTCTGAATTGATCTGAAACTCACCATACCAGATATAATCATAAATGCGGGTTATTTTTTCAAATTCCAAACGGATAGATGTTTGCTGTAATTCATTTAAATAATCATCGTTTGTTTTTTGAGGTGCCCAGGAGATGTGTTCTCCAAGGGTGAGGTATTTTAAGGCTTGTAAATAGTAATACCTGATGGCCAATCTGTAATTCCTATTTGCAATGGCTTTACTAATAAGTGCCGAGATGTCTTCATTTTTGATAATCTGTTCGTCTTCGGAGATATACACCTCGCCCTGATCCTGTGTTTTTCCGATAAGTGCACTCGAATTCACTTTTAGAAAAAATCTGAGCAGTAAATAGACTAAAAACCCCAGCAAAAGGTAAGGAAGGACTCTGAATATAAATAAAACAATACCTACCGCACCTTCCACACCAAATAACGACTCCAGAATACTACTTAAACCATTTTTAAGCCAGATGACTAATTTATCCAGTGCGTTCTTTTCGATGTCCTCAATACTGTAATTAAAATCCTCATCACCTTTATAGGGTTCAAGATCTGATTCTGAAATGGCCTGTCGAGTAATAGGGTCAGAATCGATTATAATTGGAGACTCTTTTTCTTGTGCAAAAGATATGTTTTGAAAGAGCAGCAGCAACAAACAATACCTTATGACTACCATTTATTGTTCTGTTTTTTCTCCGATTTTATCAATGCGCTCAAAAGTACCCGTGAAGTTTTTCTTTTCATTTAAGTGAAAATAAATAAAAGCACCACCTATAATCAGAATAATGTTCAGGATGAACTGGATGAACGATGCCAGTACATTCAGAAATATGTAAAAGGGATCTGCAAAATCAGTCATATTGGCGGGGTCAATTTCGCTTGCTGTGATCCCAATCTTTATAAAGCTGTAAATAACCGCAGGTAGTGAAAACACCATGGATAAAATGTAATAAATTATACCCAGTACAATAAACGATCCAAATGCAAGCCAAAAATCGGAATTAACCAGATAGAAGCTATCACTGTAGGCTTCAGTTACCGATTTGCGAGGTTCAAAAACATAAATGCTAAAGACAATAGCCATTGGTATCATGACATACAGCACAGGAAAAAAACACAAAAGTGCTGCAAAAAAAACAGTAAATCCCTTAAGAATGCTCATTCCAAACAGGCTCCAAAATGCCCCGTAGACCTTTGATTTTATGTCGTTAACATCTACCGAACCTGCGTTGTTAATATAGGAGCTTATGTAAAACAAGGTAGTTCCTACCGTGACAATGTAAGCCAGAACTCCACATATCAAATACATAAGGAATGAAGAAATGAACAGAAAAGGATTGGTAAAAAGAAGCGGTTCATCATTAAATGGATCAAAGGTAGCCAAATCTCCTGCTATGTAAGTATAAAAGGCAATGGCAAGAAGCAAAGCCAGTAAAAACGGTCCGCAAATATGGAAAAACACAGACATGAACGGTTTAAATTCCATTCTAAAAAAGCTGAAGGTGTCTCCTAAGATTTGACCGAAATCTCGTTGCTTTTTAAATTCTATATAGACATTATCCATAAAGTAGGTTTTTAGAGCCTGATCGGTGTTCTTCTTTCTTGTGTAATTTTATAGGGTAAATCGCATAATACCAAATGATTAAGCTAAGCGAACTGCCAATTATTAAAATTGCCAACCAGTCTGCCATTTCTGTATGTCGCGTCACAAAGCCTTCCAAAAAACCAGCCACTACAAAAAAGGGGATTGTACTAACTAATATTTTAAGTCCATTTTTAACCCCCAGTTTAAAGGACTCTAATCTTGGATACGTTCCTGTAAATAAAATTCCATTTCCAAGAACCAGGCCTGCTGTCCCGGCGATGATTATGACAGAAATTTCAATGGTCCCATGAATCCAGATAGTTCTGGCAGATTCCCAGAGTAAACCTTTGTCATAAAAGAAATATTGAAAGCTACCCAGCATTATTGCATTTTGCATCAAGATGTACAAGGTTCCAATACCGAGAAAAATACCATATGCAAAGGCAAATAAAGCTACTTTGATATTGTTGATGGTGATTCCTAAGAACATATTGAATTCTCCCTGTTCTTTGTAGATTGCCATAGGATCCTCCTTTTCTATATTCTCGAGTGTCATATTTACGTATTGATCACCCATAATTGAACGGACAAAATCATCTTCTTGAGCTGCAGAAAAAACTCCCACCCCGGCAAAAAAAACAAATACAACAAAAGCAACGAGCAGCTCTCTTTGGTGGGAATACATGATGCATGGAACTTCGGTAGTAAAGAATAAAACCAATCTGTTCTTTGGCTCTTTTTTGGTTTTATAAATTAACTGATGTGTTTTTGCAGCTAATTGATTCAGATAACGCTCTGTATTAGATTTTTTGTAGAATGTTTTGGCATAACTCAGATCGTCGGTAACCTCCATATACAAGGCTGAAAGCTGTTCCGGAGTAATAGTTTTATTATTTCTGAGAAGTCTTTCAAATTCCTTCCATTTATCCTTATTTTGCTTTACAAAAGCAGCTTCACGCATACCCAGAATTCTTAAGAGTCTCAAAGAAAACAAAATATGAATGAATTTCAAATAGAAACTGCCCAAAATGTTGGGATCAATCAGAATGTAGCTCATATTGGAGATCGTATGCTGGCTTACATCATTGATAGCCTGATTATAGTGGCCTATACATTACTCATATTTATATTACTTGGACTGATGGATCTCGATCCGGCCGATAGTTGGGCTGTGTATCTGCTAATGTCATTACCGGCCTTTTTATATTATGTTTTGTTGGAAACCTTTTGGGATGGAAAGACGGTAGGTAAGTACATTCAAAAAACAAGGGTGGTGAAATTGGATGGAACCGAGGCAGGTTTCTCAAATTACTTTGTTCGTTGGATACTGCGTATTGTAGATGTTGTCATGACATTTGGTGGAGTGGCAGTTCTTACCATCCTTATAAAAGGAAATGGTCAGAGATTGGGAGATATAGCAGCAGGAACTACTGTTATTTCCGAACGGAATCAGGTCAAAATCACAGATACGCTCATGCAGGAATTACCATTAGACTATAAGCCCATATACGCTCAGGTGACGGTATTAACGGATAAAGATATGCAGTTGATCAAGAATTTGTATGACGAAGCTCTCAGTAAAGGTCATCACAATGTAATCTTACAATTACAGTCTAAATTGATTGAATTACTTGAGGTGGAACCCAAAGAAAGGCCTGTTGATTTTGTTTCTCAGGTTATTAAAGATTACAATTACTACACGCAAATTACCTAAACCAGCAGTAGAATCTTATGTCTTATCTCGTTATACTTGATATTTTAGCTACAATGGCCTTCGCTATTTCAGGGGTGCTGGAAGCTCTTGAAAAGCGAATGGATACCTTCGGCGTATTCATTATTGCCTTTGTTACCGCAGTAGGTGGAGGAACTTTAAGAGATATTCTCATTGGAGAGACTCCGGTTTTTTGGATGAATAATCTCTTAGTGGTTTATGCCATTATTCTTACTACACTCTTGGCGGTTCTATTCAGAAAATACCTCAATCATTTTCGAAAGTCCCTTTTGCTTTTTGATACCATTGGTATTGGTCTGTATACGGTAATTGGAATTCAAAAGGGGTTAATGGTAGATTTGCACCCAATTGTATGTATGGCTTTGGGAACGATGAGTGCTTGTTTTGGAGGGGTAATCAGAGACACCCTTTGCAACGAGATTCCTGTAATCTTTCATAAGGAAATCTATGCCACGGCATGTATTGCCGGAGGATTGGTGTATTTTGGGCTGAATTGGTTTCAATTCTCGAATGAGTGGCTGGTGGTCATTTCAATTTCAACAGTCATCACCATTCGTTTGTTTGCAGTGGCCTTTAAAATTAGTCTACCGTCCTTGTATAAACACAATTAGTCTATAATTCGGACTTTATCAATATAGACATTTTTGATTGGCCAATCACCTTCGTCCGTTTCTACCTGGGCAATTTTATCTACCACATCCATTCCTGAAATAACTTCGCCAAAAACGGTGTAATCTCCATCGAGGTGATGGGCACCACCCTGTTGCTGCACAATGAAAAACTGGTATGGGGAAGCCAGCTTGTAGGCATTTTCAATTTCACTGCTCGGCATGGAAACAGCACCACGCTTGTGAGTGAAACCTCTTTTTGTATCGGGTGGAAGTAAGTATTTACCAATTCTTTGCCTTCTCTTTGCAATCATATAATCATCACTACTTCCTCCTTGAATCACAAAATTGGGTACCACTCTGTAAAACTGGGTGCGATCAAAGTACTGCCGCTTTGTTAAATAAATAAAATTGGATCGATGAAATTTTGTTTCCTTATACAAGAGAATGTCTATGGTACCAAAGTCCGTGTGAATTCGAACTTTATTTTCCTTATTGTGTTTGTCGTATTCCAGGAAAAACTCCATGGCTGACTGATCGTCAAATACAGGATATTTCTTTTCTTTCTTTTTTGAGGTGTTTTTCTGCCTGGCTTCTGTTTTAGTTTGAACGTTTTCAATAGAAGTTAGTTCAACTTTCTCTTTTTTTCTGGATTGGCTATCTTCACATGCCAAAAATAAAATAGTGATTAACACTAAGAGAGATAAAAATTTTGAAGTACGATTCATTTTCTAAAATAATTACAAAAATAGAAAACTCAGATTTACCTGGTGAATTAGCCCATGAGATCATGTCCCCTCCATTTAGAAAGAGCCTTGCAAAACAGATGAGAGAGAAGGCTAATAATGCTAAAAAGGCTGCAGTTATGGCCTTGTTCTATCCCAATTCTGCTTTTGAAACCACTCTGGCACTCATTCTAAGGAACAGTTATCCTGGGGTTCATTCAGATCAGGTAGGCTTTCCCGGAGGCAAGATTGAACTTAGCGATCCCAGTTTCAGATCGGCAGCGTTAAGGGAAACTGAGGAAGAAATTGGGATCAGCGCTCATAAAATTAATGTTGTAAAATCCATGTCACCACTCTATATACCTCCAAGTAATTTTTTGGTGTACCCGTTTATGGGTATCGTGCACGAATCTCCTGTATTTGTCAGAGAAGAATCAGAGGTTCAGGAAGTTATTGAGGTTAAGATCTCAGATTTTTTAAATCCCTCCTCCGTGATCAGGACAAAAGTACCCACCAGTTACAAGATGGAGGTTGAAGTCCCTGCTTTTCTGTTAAATGGTCATGTGGTGTGGGGTGCTACAGCCATGATGCTGAGCGAAATAAAAGAGGTGTTAAATCGATTTATTTGAATTTACAGATTTTGGTACCTTTGTTCCTTTACTCTAAACTTTAAAATGGGGCTCTTTAAGAAAAATCCATTCGGACATATATTATTCTTTAAAAAGTGGTTGATCAGAATTTTAGGACTGGCCACTCATCGAAGATTCAGGGGTTTTAATGAACTTCAAATAGAAGGCTCGGAAATTATCAAAAGTCTTCCCGAAACCAATGTGCTTTTTATTTCAAACCACCAGACGTATTTTGCCGATGTCATTGCCATGTTGCACGTATTTAATGCCAGTTTAAGCGGTAGATTAGACAGTATTAAGAACGTGGGGTATTTGTGGAATCCTAAGTTGAATATTTATTACGTGGCTGCAAAGGAAACCATGAAGTCAGGTATTTTGCCAAAAATCTTTGCTTATACAGGATCAATTAGTATCGAAAGAACCTGGAGAGCTAAAGGAAAAGACGTAAACAGACAGGTTAAGATGAGCGATATTTCCAATATTAAAAAAGCATTGGATGACGGTTGGGTAATCACCTTTCCACAGGGGACAACAACACCTTTTAAACCTATTAGAAAGGGTACAGCTCACATTATAAAATCCTGTAAGCCTCTGGTAGTGCCCATTGTAATTGACGGGTTTAGAAGATCTTTTGATAAGAAAGGTCTTCGTGTAAAAAAGAAAAATATTTACCAAACCATAGAAATTAAAAGTCCCTTAAGCATAGATTATGAAAACGAAAGCATAGATCAAATCGTGGAGAAGATCGAATATGCTATAGAGCAACATCCCTCTTTTCTAAAGGTCATCCCCCAGGAGGAACTGGAGGAAAAGGAACGCTTAAACGCCGAGTTAAGAGACTGGGATGGTTATTAGTCTTCGAGCCTTTTAAGCTCCTTATAGTTTTGATTCAGGCGTTTTAACAGTATGCCGTAAAGGATCCTGTAAAATACCCAGAAAACGAAAATGAAAGCTCCGGTCACGGCAGTAAACAGAGCAATGAGGATGGCCAGTTGACCAGAATTCATATTTCCTACCTGGTTGGCCAGTTCCTGGTCTTCCTGCAGCATGAGGTAGAACGATAACGGAATACTAATAAAGGCAAGGAAAAGGTTATAAATCACGTAGTATTTCACAATTTTACGGGTCTTGAGGATGCTCTCCATCAGTTTTCTGGCACTATCCGTCACCGAAATGGTGTTATAGGACTGAAACAAAAACCATATAAAAGCTGCGATTATGATATATCCGGATACAGACAGAATTACATACCAGGTATGATGAGATAATTCTTCAATTTCATTTCGGTAGTCACTCGATAGATAGTAGGGGACTACATTGATTAAAATCCAAAACACCATCTCAGCAATACTAATGTAAAAAAGCGTCTTTACTATTGAAGACGACTTCTTCTTAATCATTGGGTAAATCTGGGCCTCAGAGTAGGGTTGATATGATCCCTCAGTTTGTTGCCAATCTTTTTTTAATAGCTCTAATTCATCCATATCTATGGGTTTAATATGGTTCTAAGTTTCTTTTTCACACGATTCATTTTTACCCGGGCATTGACTTCTGTGATTCCCAGAGTTGCACTGATTTCTTTATAGTCTTTATCTTCCAGATAAAGGAATACCAGTGCTTTTTCTATATCATTCAGTTGATGAATGGCACTGTACATTAATTTGAGCTGCTCTTCTTCAGTGTCGTCATACTCTTCAGCTTTGATCTTGAATTGTAAGGCATCAAACTCACTCGTTTGAATGCGACGCTTGCTCTTTCTGTAAAGCGTGATGGCCGTATTCAATCCCACGCGATACATCCAGGTACTGAATTTTGAGTCACCTCTAAACTTTGGATAGGCCTTCCAAAGTTGTATGGTGATTTCTTGAAAGAGATCATTATGAGCATCTTGGTTATTGGTATAAAGTCTGCAGACTTTATGAATGATGTTCTGGTTCTCTTTCAGTTGCTCAACAAAACTTTGTTTGAGTGCGTTAGTCAATAGATGGTTGGTTTATATCAATATTAGTAGAGGTTAAACATGAGAAGTTACAGTTTTAGACTTCATTATTCCAAAAACAATTAGATACTGCGCTATCGAATAGCTGGTCATGATCCACACACCACTTAATGGAATAGGTTGATAAAACTTGTCAAAAGCAAGTAAACTATCCGAGAGCACAAAAAAAAGCGCTCCAAGTATAACCGCTATATAACTAAATCTGCTCACAGCATTTTTTCGCAAAAATGTGGCCGAAGCCATTAGTAGTATTACAATCTCATAGACCATCACTGGAATGAGTAAATCACCCAGAGAATCTGAAATAACATAGCCAAAGCAAACAGAATAGAGGTAGAGAAGAAAAAGTGGGAGATAGGGCTTTGTTTCACGATGACGTTGTTTGAAGAACAAAACCAGATAACAGAGGTGAGCCATCAAAAATGCAACCAGCCCTGCTATAAAAAACCCTTCATTTTGTGAGGCAAACATTAGCAGTATATCACCACTTACAGAAAGGCTTAAAGCCAACAGAAGTAGAACCCTTAGTGATGATGTAAGGATTTTTCTCTGATGAACCACAAGTACAATAAGCGAAAAAACAATTGCTGGTTTGGCCCAATAATGAGCAAGCTGAAGGCTTGGTACCTGAGCAGTAATCAGTTCAAATAACACAAGCAGAACAAATAGGATCGTAAACTGCTTTTCTGTTGAGTTGAGCATAACAAAGGACTGTGATTTTCAAATATATTCAATTCAGAATAGAAAAATGACAGTTCGGTGATTTACAATTTGACCGTAGCTGTTTCTCTAAGAGATTTGTGGTGTCAATCAATTCGAACACTGCATTTTATGAAAAATCTCTTAGCCATTTTGCTTCTGTTTACCGGTGTCATAGCGTATTCTCAGACAATGGTCTCTGGTGCTGTTTTCAATAAAAATCAGGAACCTGTAATTGGTGCAAATGTGTATTTAGAGGGCACCTATGATGGTGCAACATCTGACGAGAGGGGGAATTTTGAATTTTCAACTTCAGCAGAAGGAATACAAGCTCTGGTCATTTCATATATGTCTTATGAAACACAAATCATCACAAAGGAAGTAACAGAGCTTTCAGACTTAAAAGTGGTATTAAGGGATGACGTTAACAGTTTAGACACGGTTGTGATTACAGCCGGAACTTTTGAGGCAAACGATAACAGCAAGGTTTCTGTATTAAAACCCTTGGATGTTGTAACCACAGCAAGTGCTGTTGGAGATTTTGTGGGTGCACTTCAAACCTTACCCGGCACCTCAAATGTAGCAGAGGATGGCAGGCTTTTTGTTCGAGGAGGCACCGCTGATGAAACGCAAATATTTATTGACGGAATACGTGTTTTTACACCGTATACTCCCACCACAAACAATATTCCTGCTCGTGGTCGGTATTCTCCCTTCCTATTTGATGGTATCACATTTTCTACCGGAGGATACAGTGCAGAGTACGGTCAGGCCTTATCGTCGGTTCTATTGCTCAATACGATCAATGAACCCGACCAGGATAAAACAGACATTGGAATAATGTCTGTCGGTGCCAGTCTTGGCAATACTCAAAAATGGGATAAAACCTCATTGAGTGTTAATGTTAACTACATTAATCTAGCACCATATCTCGAAATATTTGAGGATAGAAACGAATGGCAAAAACCATTTGAAGGGGCTCAGGGGGAGACCGTTTTTAGACAGAAATTCAAGAACGGACTTTTTAAGTTATACGGAGCCTTTGACACTACTGGTTTTGAATTGATCCAACAGGATATCAACTTTGAAAATGGTCTTAGGTATCGGCTTAACAACCATAATTTTTATGGGAACATGTCTTACAAAGGAATACTGTCCAATAACTGGAGTGTTGATTCTGGTTTTAGTTATACCTATTCAAAAACTAATGTTGGTATCGAAGGACGACAAATAAATAATGATGAGAATTCTGCCCACCTAAAGTTAAAACTTAGAAAGCGTTTCAATAGTCGTTTCAAACTTAGCTTTGGTACAGAGCAATTCTTGACCTCATTTGAGGAGGAATTTGAGCACTCTGCGATTGCTTCAACTTATGGATTCCAGAATCCGATAACCGCCGGTTTTACCGAGGCAGACCTTATTTTTTCCAGAGCGCTTGCTCTAAAATTAGGTTTGAGAGTGGAATACAGTAAATTGTTTGAACGTGTTGATGTGGCACCTCGTGCTGCCCTGGCTTACAAAGTTGCGGAACACAGCCAATTATCTCTGGCCTACGGCGATTTTTATCAAAACCCAAGTTCCGATATTCTCAAGTTTGAACAGAACTTAAGACCCCAGCATGCCAGACATTACATCCTCAACTATCAATATGTGAATGAGGGTAAAATTCTTCGAGCTGAGCTGTACAGGAAAGACTATGATCATCTTGTTAAGTTTGATACAGAATTTCCTGAATTCAATACCGAGTTTTCCTCAAATGGTTTTGCTTACGCTCAGGGGTTAGATCTGTTCTGGAGAGATAATACCAGTGTCAATGACCTGGACTACTGGATCAGTTACTCCTTTCTCGATACAAAGCGAAACCATTTAAACTTTCCTGAACCAGCGCAACCAAACTTCGCAACCACTCATAATTTATCTGTTGTGGGTAAGTACTGGATCGACGGATTAAAAAGCCAGTTGGGGATGGCGTATAATTTTTCTTCAGGTAGACCTTATACGGATCCAAATACTGGAGGTTTTCTAACGGAACGCACCAAAAGTTTTAACAGTATTAGTTTAAATTGGGCCTATTTGATTAGTCAGCAGAAGATTCTCTATTTTTCGGTAAATAACGTTTTTGGGTTCAAAAATATCAACGGATATCAATACTCAAGAACACCCGACCCAAGCGGCGTATTTGCGCGTCAGGAGCTCCTCCCGGCAGCAGATCAGTTTTTCTTCATAGGCTTTTTCTGGACCTTAAGTGAGAACGGAACAGACAACCAACTGGACAATCTTTAAAATGTTAAAAACATTAACATTTTGGATTACATGATTTTTATCATTCTTTTTCTCTTATGATGGTGTTAGCTTTATACTATTAAAATTAAGCGTCATGGAAGTTAAAAAGAACCCAAAAGCCGATGTAGGTCGAAACAGCAGTCTCTATTTTGCTGTTGGCTTAAACGTAATGTTAGTACTAACGTATTTAGGACTTGAACATAAGACTTACGAAGACAACACCACTCAGGCAGAAATTCTGATGATGGCCGAGCAAATTGAAGAGGATATTCCAATTACCAATATTGAATTACCACCCCCACCACCCCCAAAAACAGTCGTGACAGAGCAGATCACCATTGTAGAGGATGTTGAGGAAATAGAAGAAACTGTGATTGAAAGTACTGAGATTACTCAGGACGACGCTATCGAAGAGCGTGTAGTGTCTGTAGAGGAAGTTGAGGTAGAAGAAGTGGAAGAGGAAGTAGAAGTGCCATTTGCAGTTATTGAAAGTGTGCCTATTTTCCCTGGTTGTAAGGGAAGTAACGACGAGTTAAGAGCATGTTTCCAGCGAAAAATGAATGAGCACCTTCAGAAGAATTTCAGATACCCTGAAGTAGCAGCAGAAATGGGAATTAAAGGAAAAGTATATGTTTTTTTCCTAATTGATAAAACAGGTCAAGTTACCCGTATACAAAGTCGGGGTCCGGATAAAATGTTAGAAGTAGAAGCAGAACGCATTATTTCTAAATTGCCTAAAATGATTCCGGGTAAACAAAGAAACAAACCGGTTGGAGTGCCTTATAGCTTGCCAATTAACTTCCAACTAAAAGAGCAGTAATCGGTTGAGTATCTAATCTAATTTGATGAAAAGGCCTTAGAAGTTCTAAGGCCTTTTTTTAATTTCTAAATATTTAATTCTTCCACTTGATATTACATCCAATGCTCGGCTTTTGATCTGCAAGAATCCTCCCACCCTGCAAGAGGGCTTCTAACGCTGCTCTTATGTCTTTGCCAGTGACTGGCAGGCTATTACCCGGTCTTGAGTCGTCTAATTGTCCACGGTATACCAGAGTTAATTCTTTATCAAAAAGAAAAAAGCCCGGGGTACAGGCAGCATCATAAGCTTGGGCAACCTCCTGACTCTCGTCGTATAAATACGGAAAGGTAAAATTAAATTTCCTGGCCTGATGAGCTAGTTGATCTGGTGCATCGTCGGGATAGTTTTCTGCGTCGTTGCTAGAAATAGCTATGATACCAACGCCTTTTGATGAGTAGTCTCTTCCTAGTTGTGACAATTCATCATTAATGTGTTTTACAAACGGACAGTGATTGCAGATAAACATGATCAGTGTAGCATGTTCCCCTTGAACATCCTGTAATGAAAGCCTCTTAAAATTGGTGACATCTGGAAGAGTAAAGTCCGGTGCTTTGGTACCTAAAGGCATCATGTTAGAAGGTGTTAGTGCCATTTTATAAGTATATTTAGTTGATAATTTTTTATTTAAAAATATGATTTCTTTCGAAGAATTTACCAAGGTAGACATTAGAGTTGGAACCATTGTAAGTGTGAAAGACTTTCCGGGGGCTAAAAAACCGGCATATCAGATCACTGTTGATTTTGGACCTTTAGGCCTAAAAAAGTCATCTGCACAAATCACCAGATTGTATTCGAAAGAAGACCTTTTAAATCGTCAAATTCTCGCAGTGGTGAATTTTCCAAGGAAGCAAATAGCTAATTTTATGAGCGAATGTCTGGTTCTTGGTGCCGTCTAGGGAAAAGATGTTGTGTTGCTTCATCCCGAAAACAGAGTGCCGAACGGAGCTTCAGTTTCTTAACTAAAGCTCTTCTCTAAAAAAGATAGCGTTCATCAATAGTTTGTTTGTGCCATACCAGAAGGCTCTGAAATTGGTATTGTCTGTGAACCCGACAATAGTTCCTCGTCCCAGTCCTGAAATTTTAAGTGGAACAGATAATGATAAACTATCCAAATTTGACTTGGAGATATACCCGCTTAATAATGGCTGGTTGGTATATCTTATTGGATTATTGTAACTATTTGCATCGGGCTTCATGAAGAGTGTCGTATTTCTGAACAACGCTATGGAGTTATTTTTGTATCCAAAGTTGATTGGGTGTGAGCGATCGATGCTGGCCTCAAAAATAGCTCCACCAATCACCTGTGCTCCTCTGAAGTTGCTTCGGTCTTCAAATCTGATGTTCTCAGCTACAAGATCAGAGGACTTGAATTCAGGCTTGAAGAACTCTTTGCTTTTCAGCCATCTGAGAGCATTCCTGTAGGCTATAAGAGTACCACCATCTTCAACCCAGGCTTTTACTTTTTTAGCCTGACCATCATTTAAGGCTCCGTAATTATTCACCATAATGATGGTATTATAACGACTTAGGTCGGCCCGGTTCAGATTCTTCACATCCAGTTTGGTAACTGGCATATTGTAGCGTGTATCTAATAAATGCCATATTTCTCCTGCATCATATGATCTGAAACCAGATCCAACTAGCAAGGCGATCTTTGGCAGTTCCAGGGGTCTGAAATTATTACTGCCTAAATCAATTCCCTCATTGTATCCCGTTTCAACTGCGTTAATTACAACTCCCGTATCTTTAGCCACAGTCTCCATCAGCTGAAAAATTTCATCAGGAGTGAGCTCTTGATTCTGAACAGGAATCATAATGGTACCGTAATCGTAAAGGCGATTAGCCGATCTGAATGGCTTCATACTTACCTTTGCTCTTAGTCCTCGGTTTAAGAAGGTGTAAAGCGCTTTAGGCGTGTAGTATTCATGCCATTCCAAGAGGTATGCGTAATTACTTTTTCCTGATACAGAGTGATTCAATTTTAAGTTGCTAACTTCATCTCCCGCAATGGATACTGTGGTCTCAGCATAATCGAGATTAAAGGCCAATGGGAAGGTCCATGCAGAAATATCATAAAACAAACTATCCTGAAAGGTTGTCCGTTTTTCAAACATGGCATTGATTAGGCGTGTATTTTTTTGATTTTTTGGCACCACATAGCTGTAATTGGGTTTATAGGTTTTCCCATTGATGGTGGTTTCTTCCTTTAATTGATGAATACTTATACGATGCCTCTTCAGAATTTCAGCAAGATGATAGGTTTTTGCAGCATCTTTTTCATCGCCAAATACCACAGCTTTGTTACCTGTTTTACGTGCCTCAGATCGTGCATTATCAAAAAAACCATATTGATATTCCAACAAGTCGACCTTTAAGTTTTTAGCAGCCTCAAGAGTTGACAAGGAAGTTGTAAACTGATTCCTGATCGTAAAAGGAAATGTTAAAAGTCCGTTGACACTTTCCTGAATATGTCCTCTAGAACTGGCTTGTTCAAATAGTATTCCAATACTTCCGTTTATATCCGGAAAGGTCGACCCCTTACCGTAGTAGAAATCGTCAAAACTTTCTTCGCTGTAATAGAGGGATCCAATTTTATCTAATGCGGCTGCGTGGAATTGACCAATTCGTTTAGTGAGTTCCTGATTCTTTTCAGGGGTTAAGGGGTGCGTGCGCGATGGGATGCCGGGTTGAAAGAAAAAGGTAGAATTAGTGCCCATTTCGTGGTGATCTGTCAGTATGTTGGGCAGCCAGCTGTGAAAGGTTTCGATGCGTGCTCTGGATTCTGGCAACTGCACAGGTAGCCAGTCTCTGTTCATATCAAACCAATAGTGATTGGTTCTCCCGCCAGGCCATACCTCACTATATTCCCGGTCATTTGGATCCGGGTTTAGATTCATACTTCTGTTGGTATTGGCCCAATAGGCAAAACGCTGAAGACCATCCGGATTAAAGCTTGGATCGAACAAAATGACAACTTCATTCAATAACGTTTCAATTTCAGGTCCCTGGGCCGCTGCCAGATAGTACGCAACTGCTAAACCAGCATTGGCACCACTGGGTTCATTTCCATGAATAGAATATCCCTGATAGACGATCGCTGGACGGTTTTCAAAATTGGTTAGCTCACCATTGGTAGCAGCCAGGTGATCTTGCTGGATTTTATCTATCTTCTGGTGATTTTCTTTTGAGGTTATGGTTAGCAGGAGTAGAGGCCTGCCTTCATAAGTACTCCCTCGGTTTTCAATGCTTATTCGCTCAGATGCTTCGGCAAGAGCATACATGTATTGAACAAGTTTATCGTGGGTTACATGCCATTCTCCAACTTCATGACCAATTACACTTTTTGGGGTTGGAATGCTTTGGTTGTATGAGATGCCCTGGGGTAAATAGTAATCTAAACTTATTGTTTGCTGAGAAAACACCGAGCAACATATGAAAAGTGCCAGAAGTAAAAAGTAACGCATAATGAACTGTTGGTTGATTGCTAAAAATAAAAATCCACAACCTAAGGGTAGTGGATTTTATCATTATTTAACACTTGTGTGCCTTAAATATCTTCAAAATTTATATCAGTGAAGTTCTCTGTACTTTTAGCGGTTTCAACCGTATCTTCATTTAAATCCGATTCCTTGTTAAAATCTTTCTGGTGTTTTTCACTAATTACTTCTTCACCCTTTTCATCAATAATGAACTTGGTCATTTCAGCCAACAAATCCTTAAACCCATGAAAGTCCTCTTTGTAAAGATAGATCTTGTGCTTTTTGTAGTGAAATGAACCATCATCGTTCGTAAACTTTTTACTTTCGGTAATTGTTAAATAGTAATCTCCCGCTTTTGTACTTCTAACATCAAAGAAATAAGTCCTTCTACC
>CAWZYX010000017.1:0-36257 GCA_963966315.1 uncultured Winogradskyella sp.
CAGATTCGCATGATGATGGGTGCGTTGATCCGATTAGGAAATGGGGACCTGTCGCTTTCTCAGATGAGAGAATCTCTGGTCACAGGAGAACTCGATCAAACGAATTTTATAGCTCCTGCCTCAGGTTTAATCCTACATTCCATCAACTACTAACCAAAACAGGCCTGTATTCTGTTCAGAGATACTTTAATGATTAATATAGCCATATGCTTTGGCCATTTTTAAAAAACCAAACAATAGCAATGGCCAACACGATGATCAGGACTTTTATGTGAATGCAGCTGGTATATCCGTTCATCATGAGATAGCCCCATTTGAATGAGAACCGCTAGCAGCAATAGTATAAAAAAATCGCTGGTTTGTTCCGAAACAATCAATAAACAGAAGCGACAAAGCCTCCAAACACAGCAATAGCAAAAGTAGCGGTTACGGATGCAGGAAAGCTCGCAGCAATCGCCAATTCTTCCTTTGTATACAGGGTCTTATAAGAATCTGTTTCATAGGTTTGCTAGTAGTACTCCTTAACCCCTCAGACCATTGTATACAGAAATCAGCCAGAACCAGTCGGCGGCTTAATGGCGCTTTGAACACTTATCCAATAACTTTTAAAATCCGAAAAGAAAGATTTAAAGAGCATCAGTTCAATGGAAACCTACCAAAAATAGCAAAGGGACTAATTTCTGCTGAACCAGGGCTTGTTCTCAACATTTCTGGCGATGTAATAGAGCAGGTAGGCAATAATCGGTATAATAAAATAGCGCACATTTTCAGTGACTGAGAATAACTCATACATCTTACCAATAAAAACATTGTAAATGTACTGCACTACAATAGCAAAAACAGATATACCAAATAACCATTTAGTCCATTTCTTACGAAGAACAAAACCAAATACTCCAATGATCCCAGCGAATACAGCTACAGCAAAAGCACCCACGGCCCAGGCTGGCATTTTATCCACAACCATGAGTTGCTCAGGAGTGTACATGGAACGGTAATAAGCTGTGTTATAGGCTTGCTGTAAATAATAATAGACACCCAGACCATACCAAATAAAGCCCAATAAGGCAATGATCCAAAACCAAAAAGGAGGTTTGACAGAAGTTGATTCAGACATAATTATTGATTTAGTTTATAAACGGACTTTTACGTTCGTTTCAATCAACAATTTAAGAAAATATTTTAATTAATTTGATAGTATGCAGAGTAGTCTGATTACCCAGCGTGATGAAGCACGGGTTCTTTTTCAACAAACTTACCATCTACAGATTCTCCAAGAATCAATACCTGTTTTGATCGTTCATACATTCTTATTGCTCGTTCCATTTGAAGCTTGGTGGCGCTGTAAATTTTAACCCCGGACTTAGCTCCTTTGTTACGGATTTCAATGTAATAACCGTCTTTTAACTTGGTTGGTCGTGTTGCTGGTCTGCCCATTGTTGAACTGAAGTAAATATTTTTCGCATTATAGTGAAATTTCTTTCAATTAACAAATCTGTTAAAAAAGAATTATGATTAATTCAATCATTCAAGAACTATCAAGACGCCAGAATTTTTTTTAAAATACCTCAATTTGTGAGATTACTCCCAGATAACAGTATCTTTAGAATGTGTTTTTTAATTTTAAAAATCTATGAATGCGGTCATTTCAGAAGAGGTATTTAACTTTTTAAAATCTCTAGAGGTTAACAACAACAGGGATTGGTTTAATACTCATAAATCTGCTTTTAAGGCACTTGAAAAGGAGGTAAAGCTATTTAATAAAGATCTGGCAGCCTTATTGAATCAACATGATCAAATAGACCGGGTTAAGATGTTTAGAATATACAGAGATGTAAGATTCTCTAAAAATAAGCTTCCATACAAAACGCATTTTGGAACTTCTTTTCATCGTGTAAAGCCTCAGCTTAGAGGTGGATATTATGTGCACTTACAACCAAATGACAAGTCCTTTCTGGGGGTGGGGTTCTGGGATCCCAGTAAGGAAGATTTGTTGAGAATACGTAAAGAGTTTGAGACAGATGATTCAGAAATCCGGTCTGTGTTAGCAGATCCTGATTTCAATAAGTTGTGGGGTGATTTTGTTGGTGAGACTCTTAAAACAGCCCCTAAAGGATTTAGTAAAGACCATCATGCCATTGATCTCATAAGACGAAAACAATATATTTTCACTAAGACCTTTTCAGATCAGGAGGTTTTAGACGATGACTTTACAGATCAGGTCAATACTGCATTTAAAGGAGTTAGGCCATTTTTTGATTTAATGAGTGATATTCTGACCACTGATTTAAATGGAGTTTCCTTGATCTAAGTATGTTTTCCTTGTTAAACCGCTTTGAGTATTTCTGCTTCTTCAAATAACTGAATACTGTCTATCAGTCTTTCTTTAACTATATTCATCATTCTCTTGTTTAAAGAAGAGGAATTGAGAATATAGCACTCGTATTCCTGAATGGTAAACTGGCCGATAACCATTCCTTTCATACTATTTCTAAACTTCATGTCTTTGTGAATAGCATGTTCAATGTAATCCATTTTTTTAGGCATGGACAATTCATAGAAGACATTTTTTCGTTTGGAGATGTAGTTCTTAAAGACAGCAATTAAAAGATCGTGCTGCAGCTTTATAATTGGGCGCAGTGTTTCGTTCTGAAACTTTTCTTCATTACTCATTCCAGGAAGTACTTTTGCATTTGGAATAGCAGGCCTTAGCCTTTGCAGGTCTTCGGTTCGGTTTTTCATGGTATAGGTTTCAATAAATTTGGAATTAAATTTACTCATAACAAAAAGGCATTTTCTCGATGACCAACTATCTTGTTAACTTGTTTATCAACACCGTCCACAACAATGGATTGGTCAATGGTACAGCCTATACACTGCTACCGAACTTAAACTTTCATCATTGTTGACCAATTTCATCTCAAAAAACAAAGCGTTCAATTCTGTCAGGCCTTATCATTTGTAGTAGTCAGGTATCCATTGTCACTCCCAGTTCGTAGATTTCAAGGTCAAAAAACTTTACTGAGGCCAGCACATGGTCAAAAATATCGCCCATGATGAATTCATAATTTTGCCATCTGATGTCACTACTGAAAGCATAGATCTCCATGGGGATCCCTTGCGGAGTTGGCGCAAGTTGCCTTACCATCAACGTCATTTCCTTATTGATTGCCGAATGGTTTTGAATATAGGTGAGAAGGTATTTCCGAAAAACCCCAAAGTTCGTGAGATTGCGTCCATTGATAAGTACAGATTTGTCTACCTCATGCTCTCTGTTGAATTTTTCAATTTCTTTGGTCTTTATCTCCAGATAGTTTGTTATGAGCTGTATGCCTTTTAGTTCTTCAATTTCATCCTGGGTAAGGAAATGGATGGAGGACGTTTTTACTATGACAGACCGTTTAATTCTTCTCCCTCCGGAATCCATCATTCCACGCCAGTTTTTGAATGAATCTGAGATAAGAGCGTAGGTTGGTATGGTGGTAATGGTTTTATCCCAGTTTTGAACTTTGACGGTAGCAAGATTGATCTCTATAACGTCTCCATCCGCACCGTATTTTTCAAAGGTGATCCAGTCTCCAATTCTTACCATATCATTTATGCTTACCTGAATACTGGCAACAAACCCCAAAATAGTATCTCTAAATACAAGAATGATAACAGCGGAAGCTGTTCCTAGTGTTGTCATAAATTGCCAGAAGGTAATCCCTGTGGCAATAGCAAACATGGTAAAAATACCCAGGATCCATCCAAATATCATGAACACCTGAATGTAACTATCTATGGGCTTGTCCTTAAAGCTGTCCTTGGTCTTTAGATAGTCCTTAATGGAATTAAAAAAGCTTTTTACAATTCGCAGCGTAAGAAAAACGGCGATGATTTTTAATGTTTTTTCAATAAACAGTTCAACTTCTAAAAAATCTGTAAAGACGTCGGGAACATACTCAATAAGAATGATCAGAGGAATGATATGAGCAATGTTTCTGGGGAGCTTATTACTGATGAGGATATCGTCAAAATTAGTTTTGGTGCGTTTGGCGACGCTTTCTGACACTCTCCACAAAATTCTTTTAGTGATAAAGTCAATAATGAATGCAGCTAATAATAGAAGGAGTAGCAAAATCAGCATGTTCAGATAAGCAGCTGTTTCTTCTGAAATGCCTTTAGCTATTAAAAAATCATACACCTTATGCCTCACTAACTTTTCTGCTTAAGAAATTTATAATCTACTACTAGTGTCCCGAAAGGTATAATAGAGGCCAGTAATACCCAAATAAACCGATTCTTTTTCCAACCATAGTCGGGTTTTAGCCAGATCGCAAAAACGATATATGCCAAAAAAAGCAGCCCGTGGGGCATGCCAAGCATTTTTACATATTGTGGATCATCAGCAAAATATTTTATTGGAACTGCCACTCCCAGCAACAGAATATAACTAAGACCTTCCAAAAGTGCAATTATTCTAAACAGAGCAGTCATAAATCGACAATTGAGCTACAAAATTATATGCTCGAGTGAGAACTAGAGCGTTTTTAACAGAGCTATAAGAATTTCAGTTCATCTTATTTGGTTATCCGTATCTTTGAAAAACAAATTGAAACAATTGAATCGGCAGGATTACAAAATACATATTGTTGGGGCAGGAGTTAGCGGACTCGTTGCGGCTATTGAATTAGAAAAATCTGGATATAAGCCTGTTATCATTGAAGCTTCTGACTCTGTTGGCGGAAGGGTAAAAACAGATTTTACTGAAGAATTTCAATTCGATCATGGATTTCAGGTTTTACTTGAAGCGTATCCTATGGCAAAAACATATCTGGATTACCAATCTCTTGATGTTCAAAAATTACATCCTGGCGCAGTCGTTTTTCGTAAAGGGCGAGCCGAAATGATAGGTGATGCTAGTAGAAAATTGAGTTTTTTGTGGGGTAGCATTAGATCCTCTGTCGGGAGTTTTTCTGATAAGCTGAGGGTTTTTAGCTTAAACAGACAACTAAAGAAAAAGAGTATAGATGAAATATTCAGTGATGAAGAAAAGACAACTCATGATTATTTGAAAGCATACGGTTTTTCCGAGAGAATGATTAGTCGGTTTTTTAAGCCATTTTTTACTGGAATATTTCTGGAACCGGCCCTTCAAACTTCCAGTAGGATGTTTGAATTTGTATATAAGATGTTTGGCTCGGGCCTTGCCCTTATTCCAAGGGAGGGTATTGGCGCCATTTCCGAACAACTTCGCGAGCGTTTCAAGCATACTGAAATAAGATTTAACACTGAGGTACAATCTGTTAAAGACGATAAAATTATACTGTCTGACGGAACTGAGTTGGAGACACATTTTACGATCATAGCAACCAGCCCGGATGGACTTATTGGCAATTTAAAAGGACAACAGTTAAAATGGAAATCCTGTTATAATCTGTATTTCAGGACAAATAAAAAGGTTATTAATGGTCCTGTAATTGGACTAATTGCAGATCAAGAGGCCCTGATTAATAACATTTTTTATCACACAAGTATTGGTTTAAAAACGAGAAAACCGAATGGCGACCTCCTATCGGTAACCGTTGTAAAGGAGCATGACTATGACCATGATGGTCTGGTTGAACGAGTTCAAGAGGATCTAAAGCAATATTGTGGTATTGAAGAGACCAGCTTCCTAAGAGTATACCATATACCCAGAGCCCTTCCTGATTTAAAGAACGTAGAATATGACATCCAACCGATGAGTACCAGAATAAAGCCCACTATTTTTCTGGCAGGTGATCAATTGCTAAATGGATCTTTGAATGCTGCAATGCTTTCCGGAGAAAGAGCTGCTCAAGGAATTATTGCGGCTTTGGAAGATGGCTTAGTCGTTGATAATTTAACATCAGAATACATAAATGACCGATAGATGAAAAAGGGTAAAAAACCGGATTTAGTTGTTTTTGATGAAAAGAAGCAGCGTTATGATGCGGCCTTTAGGCCCTATGCTACTAGTGTTGGAGCACCTCAGATAAAGGCTCCGAACAATGGCTGCTGGAAGAATTCACAGGTTTACAAAGCCAATAAACACTTGAGAGCTAAATACGAGGCCCTCAAAGCAGAATATGAGGCATTAATGGAAGTATTTGAGTACAACGAGCTTGTTACTAATGCAAAATTTAGCTTTGAACCTCAGGTGGGTGAGACCTACCACCTTTACAATAATAAAAATCAAGAACCCTTTTTGTCCATTATTGAGCCTGAGCACTGTTCGTTTGACTATATGGGTAGCTTCAAATTGACATCGGATTATCTATGGGAAAAATGCGAAAAAATGCGTAGTCCCGATCCACTAAAAATACAGGGTTAGTTCCGGGTCAAAAAGGAATTTCTGATCTTATATAACTCATCTGGTTTTAACGATAAAGTTGTTCAAATAACTTCAATTTTTAATACATTTAAAGAAATAACTAAGTCTGATCATGTTTAGATGGACAAGCATACTTAAGATGGTATTTTTATTGCTTCTGATGAGCTCTTGCAAGAACACCAGAAGCGCTGCAGAACAAGCTTATATAGAGCAACAGTACCAAAAAGTAAAAACACTCGTTAATTCAAAAGAATACAGGTTTGTTGCAACTGCAGCCTTTCCTCTACAAACAAATGCGGTAATGGAAGCAACGCAAAATCTATTTAGAGGAACAGACAATACGGGTACCCGCATTGTTCTCACTAAGAACGATGCTTTTATTGAGGTTCAAAACGATTCTGTATCAGGTTTTCTTTCTTATTACGGAGAATTAAGGACGGCTAATTATTCAGATGATCGGGATGCAGCCATTATTTTTAACGGAGCACCACAGTCGTATGAGGTAGTTGAGAATGATAAAAAAAACAGTCTCGAGATCAAGTTAAAAGTAAAATCCTCCACAGAACAGTTCAATTTAAAAATGGACGTCTATCACAATAGCCGTGTTTATCTATTGGTTTATGGAGCCAATAGAACAGCTATTCGATATGAAGGGTTTTTAAAAGCGACTATGCAATGACAAAGGATATTCGGGACTCCATGCAAGCATCTTTTTAATGCCTATAGCATACTATGTTGTTCGTTCGTCGGATTTATTCACCTCCTAATTCACGAAAACGAAAAATATTTCAGTTCATAAGATTTTTTAGATATCTATCCGGAAGCCCTGTAAGTTTGATTGAAAATAAACACTTTTCGATCTTATGCGACGGTTTCTACTATCAATAACACTTTTACTCAGCTTGTACCTTGTAAATGCCCAGTCGAAAGCTTCGGACAATGCTGATACGCCTTTTTTTGATTATGAGAACATCACTCTTTCATCTTCAGCAGATATTGCTGGTCACGACTCAAAACCTCAGCCATTAAGACTAACAGGTAGGGTCTTTGAATCGGATGGAACGACACCAGCAAAAAATGTGATCTTATACTTATACCAGCACGATGAAAAGGGTGAATTCCAGTATGAAACCTATAACGGAAAGAAAAGACTCAAACACCGTGGGTGGGTTCAAACTAATGAGAATGGCGAATACGTCTTCAATACTTTTGTGCCCGGTGAGGCCATTATACCTCTCAATTATCCTAGACACTATGGTCCTAAGCAGCTATATCTGATGGCTAAAACTCCGGATTCACAAGTTGTTAACCTTCCTGCCTTTATGTTTGAAGGCGATGATCTGCTAAGTAAGAGCTGCATGAAACGACTTAATAGAAAAGGAATAGACTGCATTTTAAGCCCTGTTGATAAAAATGGTACACTTGTGGCAGAAAAAAATATAGTATTGCCTGAGCCCTCTCAATCCCTCTAATTTTCAGGTTCGGTTATACCCATATTTAAAAAACCTCATGTTAAGTGAGGTTTTTTCTTTTATGTTTCAGATTGTTTTCGGGTGATCTTTAGTATCTTTCAGAGAAACTAAATTTAATCACTAAAATCAGAATCAATCATGGAAACCAAAACAGTAAAAGCCTTCGGAACAGAAGCTCCTGATGCTAACTTAAAAGAGTTAACAATAGACAGAAGAACCGTACTTCCCAAGGACGTTGAAATAGATATATTATTTTGTGGGGTTTGTCATTCAGATCTTCATTTTGCTCGGAACGATTGGGGAATGACACAGTACCCGGTGGTACCTGGTCATGAAATTGTTGGGAAGGTTGTACAAGTTGGCTCTGAGGTTTCAAAGCATAAAATAGGAGATATAGTTGCTGTTGGTTGCCTGGTGGATTCCTGTCGTACCTGTGAACGTTGTAATAATGACGAAGAACAGTACTGTCACTCGTGGGTTGGTACTTACGGTGGCTTCGATGAGCATTTACAAACCAATACCCACGGAGGATACTCAGAAACGATTGTAGTAGACGAACACTTTGTCTTATCGGTTCCAAATAATTTAGATCTAGCTGGTGTTGCTCCTGTTCTATGTGCCGGAATTACCACATGGTCTCCATTGCGCCACTGGAAGGTAGATCAGAACAGCCATGTTGCTGTTGTTGGACTTGGAGGACTAGGACACATGGCAATAAAACTTGCTAGTGCTCTGGGAGCGCATGTGAGTTTGTTCTCAAGATCAACAAATAAAATCGACGATGCGAAAGCGCTCGGTGCGGATGAGGTAATTATATCAACAGATGCGCAACAAATGGAAAAGGCCATGGGTAAGTTCGACCTTATTTTAGATACTGTTCCATATGAACATGATTTCAATCCCTATATAGCATCTCTAAAAACAAATGGCACGATTGTGGTTTTGGGCTATCTTGGCCCTGTAGAATCACCACTAGTAACCGTCCCAATGATTATGAGTCGTACCTCAATAGCTGGTTCCTTAATTGGTGGAATTGCCGAAACTCAGGAATTACTCAACTTTTGCGGAGATCACAATATAACGTCTGATATCGAGGTCATTAACATGCAGAATATTAACGAAGCATATGAGCGCATGCTTAAAAGCGATGTAAAGTATCGTTTTGTGATCGATATGAAATCGTTAAAGTCTTAAGGAGTAAGTAGTGGGTGAAGGACCTCCCAGACATTCTCAGCCACTATTTTATGTCCCTCCGCTGTGGGATGAATGCCATCTGCCTGATTGAGTTCTTGCACACCACCAACATTGTTTAAAATAAACGGAATGAATGGGAGGTCGTACATTTCGGCCAATTCAGAAAAGATGGTTCTGAATTCGGTAATGTACTCTTCACCCATGTTTGGCGGTAACTCCATACCTGCCAGAATAATAGTAATTCGATCATCTTTACTTTGAACGGTTTCAATGATTTTTTTAAGGTTTGATCTGGTCTCGTCAAGTGGTATTCCTCGCAACCCATCGTTAGCACCAAGTTCAAGAATGAAGTAGTCGATCTGTTGGTTCAGTATCCAATTAATTCTACTGAGTCCTCCCGAAGTGGTCTCACCGCTTAATCCGGAGTTAATGACCTCAAAATTCCAATTCAAGGAATCGATCTTAGCTTGGAGTACACCCGGGTAGGCCTCACTATTATCTTCCAGTCCATAGCCAGCAGTAATGCTGTCTCCAAAACAAAGAATGATCTTCTCCTTTTGCCCTTGATCAGCTGCAGTCTTTGAAGACTCAGATGATTTCACTCCCTCATTTTGAGATTTATTTTGATCGGCACAGGAAACAACTAATACGAATAAAAGAAAATAACAAAACTTTAAACATTTTACTGTTTCAAATAAAGACCTTTGTTTGTGATATAAAAAGTACATTGTTTTTGATTTCCAGAAAGAATAGATGACGACAAAGATATTAAAGATCGAGGGGCTGGAAAAGACCTATCCAAGCGGAAATAAAAAATTAACCGTTCTAAAAGACATCTCATTTGATGTTGAGAAAGGGCAAACCTTTTCAATTGTGGGGCCCTCAGGTAGCGGAAAAACAACCCTTTTAGGACTATGTGCAGGTCTTGATGCTCCTAACCATGGCAGCATCGAATTATGTGGAAATAACATTGGCTTGTTGGATGAAGATGAACGGGCAAAACTGCGCAATGAAAAAGTGGGATTTATTTTTCAGAACTTTCAATTGCTTCCAACGTTAACAGCACTTGAAAATGTAAGTGTGCCAATGGAGTTACTAGGCAAAAAGAATGCAAAGAAAAGGTCCACAGAGCTATTGATTAAGGTTGGTCTGGGGGATCGTCTTGATCACTACCCTTCACAACTTTCGGGAGGTGAGCAACAACGTGTTGCCCTGGCTAGAGCATTTTCAAACAATCCTGAAATTCTATTTGCCGATGAGCCCACTGGAAATCTTGATGACGAAACCGGTGAGAAAGTAATTCAATTACTGTTCGAACTGAACGAACAGGCAGGAACGACATTGGTCATCATCACTCACGATTTAGATCTGGCAAACAGAACCCAACAGATTCTCCGTTTAAAAGGGGGGAGGATTATGAATAATAAAAAGACCCGATCTTAGTTTGGAAGGACAAAAACTTCAGCTGAAATGGCTCCTAAAGATGGCCTGGCGAGATACCAGAGCTAGTAAAGGACGTTTGTTGTTATTCATGGCCTCCATCATTTTGGGAATAGGTGCCGTTGTGTCCATTCAACTATTTAGTGCCAATTTAAGTGCTAATATAAAAGAACAGTCCAAGGCCCTCATGGGAGCGGATTTTATTATTGACACACGTCAGGAACCAAACCAACGAGCCAGACAGATCATAGATTCATTAGGTCCGAATGCCTTTGAGATCAATTTTGTGTCGATGGTTGCCTTCCCAAATCAAAATGGAACCAGACTGGTTCAGGTTCGAGGGCTTGAAGGAAATTTCCCTTTTTACGGAACAATGGATACATACCCGGAGGAGGCTGCCACTAGTTATCAAAGCAATGGTGGAGCTTTGGTTGACGCTACATTGATGCTTCAGTTTGGGGTAAGACCTGGTGATTCTATCAAAATCGGACAAATAACACTGCCCATATCCGGATCATTAAAATCGGTGCCAGGCAGCACGGCTATTTCGTCATCTGTTGCTCCACCTGTAATCATTCCCTATCGTTTTATTGATGCTACCGAATTGATTCAGTTTGGAAGTAGAAAGGAGTATCAGTTCTTCTACAAAGTGTCTGATACCCTCGAGCTAGACCAATTTGAACGTTCTATTGAACCGTTGCTCGATACTGAAAATCTCGATCTGGATACACACATAAGTACCAGTAGAAGACTGGGAAGACGCTATGAGAATGTGGGGAAATTTTTGAATTTAGTCGCTTTTATTGCACTACTGCTAGGTTGTATTGGCATTGCCAGCTCTGTTCATATTTATATAAAGGAAAAACTTAGTTTCATTGCCATTCTCAAATGTATGGGCGCCTCCAGACGTCAAAGTTTTTTAATTTTTCTCACTCAGGTATCCGGAATTGGCCTTATTGGTGGCGTGATAGGTGCTATTATAGGTGTACTGGTTCAACTGGTATTTCCCTATTTACTAAAGGATTTTTTGCCTTTTGATATTTCCGTTAGTATTTACGGTCAGCCAGTGATTGTAGGAGTTGCCCTAGGATTGGTTGTCTCAGTACTTTTTGCCTTACTACCACTGTTACGGACCTGGTACGTTTCCCCACTTGAGGTTTTAAGAGTAGGGGGAGAACCGGTCGTTCAGCTCTCAAGGACAAGATCTGTTGTTGCATTTGCCATTCTGCTATTTCTTTTCTTGTTCTCTTACTGGTTAATTGAGGATGTGTCTTATGCGCTGGCCTTTGTAGGTGGTATCCTTTTTACATTTGGGATCCTTGCCGGCGTTGCTTTTTTAAGTATGAATCTATTGAAAAAGTACTTTCCAAAAAATATAAACTTCACCTACAGACAAAGTTTACTGAACTTATTTCGCCCTAACAATCAGACCCTTGTTCTCATTTTAGCCATTGGCCTTGGATCTTTTCTCATGAGTACACTCTATTTTACCAAGGATATTTTGGTCGCTAAAACAGAAGTAAGTCAAACCGAACAGGATGCCAACCTCATTCTACTCGACGTACAGACTGCTCAGAGAGAGCAGGTAATCAATACATTGAAACGGAATAAGGTGCCAATAATTGATAATGTGCCAATTGTGACCATGCGCATGCATAAAATCAAAGATCGATTGGTGAATGATCTGCGGAGTGATACAACGCGCCAGGTACGTGGATGGATTTTAAATCATGAGTTCAGAACTACTTACAGGGATGAATTAGTTGAATCAGAGAGACTTCTGGAAGGCGAGTGGATCACAAGTATTCCTTCGGGGGAGCCAATTAAGATCTCTATTTCGGATAATATTGCTGAAGACGCAAGAGTAGGTATAGGAGATACGATTGTATTTAATGTTCAGGGCGTTTTAATGGAGACAACCATTGGAAGTATTAGACAGGTAGATTGGAGTCGCGTACAGCTCAATTTTTCAGTGGTATTTCCCAATGGGGTTCTTGAACAGGCTCCTCAGTTCTCGGTATTAAGTACAAATGCCAGAACTGAAGCTCAGTCTGCGATTCTTCAAAGAGAATTAGTTAGGGAGTTTCCCAATGTATCCATCATTGATCTGAGACAAGTTTTCAATATCGTTGAGGACATATTAAACAAAGTCTCCTGGATCATAAATTTTATGGCCTTCTTTAGTATTTTAACAGGTATCATTGTGTTAATTGGTTCCGTTAGAAATAGTAAGTACCAGAGGATTAAAGAATCTGTACTTTTAAGAACTCTTGGTGCCAAAAACCGTCAGATACTAAAGATATCAGCTTTGGAGTATGTTTTTCTGGGGCTTATTGGCAGTCTGGTTGGTATTCTGCTTGCCCTTGTTGCAAGTTTCTTCCTTGCGCTATTTGTCTTTAAGGAACCCTTTGTTCCATCGATGTTACCATTTACTCTATTTCTACCGGGCATAACTTTTCTTGTTCTGCTCATAGGTTTATTCAATATCAGAGGAGTTTTAAAAAGTTCACCACTGCAGGTGTTGAGGCGTTAGAGGCCTGTTCATTTGTCATCTAAGTGAATGGTGTCTTTATAAATTGACTATATCTTTGTTGTAAAGAAGCCTTATGACCACCTTGAAACTTGCATTAGATTGGAGACCAAACACAAATCATACTGGTTTTTTTGTTGCACAATATTTTGAATTCTATGAAAAGGAACAAATAAGGCTTGAAATCATATCGGCAGAAGAAGATAATTATAAACTTACCCCGGCAAAAAAGGTAGAACTAGGTGAGGCGGATTTTGCACTATGTCCTACTGAGAGTTTGGTGAGTTACAGAACTAAGCAAAATCCATTTGACGCAATTGCTTTAGCAACAATTTTTCAGGAAGATATTAGTGCGATCTGCACACTGAGATCTAGTGGGATCAGTAGGCCAAAACAATTAGATCACAAAGTCTATGCATCCTATAAAGCGCGGTATGAAGATCGGATTGTTGAGCAAATGGTAAAAAATGATGGAGGTAAAGGACTTGTTAAGCTAAGCTATCCTGATAAGCTTGGTATTTGGAACACTCTTTTGTCCGGAAAGGCCGATGCCACCTGGATATTCGTTAACTGGGAAGGCGTGGAGGCCGAAGGGCAGCAGGTTGACCTGAATCTTTTTAAAATGTCTGATTTTGGGATTCCCTATGGGTATTCTCCTGTGATCATGGCTTCGGAACAACGTTTTAATAAACATTCAGAATTGTATCACGCTTTTATTCGAGCCACTAAAAAAGGCTTCCAGTATGCCATTTCAAATTATGAAAATTCAGCCGCAATCCTAAAGAGATATATTTCTGAAGATGACAAGTGTATCGATCTGGTTAAGAGTCAGATCATGACCTCTCACTGTTATGGTGATCCTCATAGCTGGGGTTACATAGACGAACGTAAAATGCAGACCTTTCTGGACTGGCTTTACAAACAGAAATTGACTGATAGAAAATTAAAATCGAAAGACCTTCTGACTAACACGCTATTGCAGAACTGAGGGTAGAGCTTGTTTGTTCGTTTTAATTATTATATTAGTGATGTCGAAGTCATTCGATCTTAAGTTATAAAATTTTAATTATGCCTACTGGAGTCATCATTACCTTCATCATTGGAGCGCTCTGCATTGTGTTCACTTTGCTTTATCAAAAGAATACCAATTTAAGATTGGCTGTTGGAGTCATTGGTACCGTTTTTTTATTTTACAGTGGTTTTAGTTACGGGAATATTCAACCAGTTGCTCATATAGAGACGTTCGACTCGGGAAACAAACTAAAGATACCTGAGAACATTACATCAGTTGAACTGTTGTCTCCGGTTGATGGAGATAAGGTAAAATGTAGGATCATAACTTCAGGTGTGTATCCCGAAGGGCATCAAAAAGATATTTGGGTCTTGTTGAAACCTTCCGATGGTAAATACTATCCACAATCAGACTACACCAATACCTCGTTCAAGCTTAATGGAGAGTGGCAGGTCGTTACTCGATTTGGTGGTGATCAAGGTGAAGAATTCGAACTGCTCGTATTTGAGGCCGATTCAGAGGCCTCAGCTTTCTTTAGCAAAACTATTGAAACATGGAAGGCGAACAATGAATATGTGGGACTACTTTCTTCCGAACTTCCAGGAGGCGCTGTACAATTGAGGTCAATTAACGTGGAACTTCAAGGAGACTGCAGAGGAGTCTTTTAACTAGTATTTGTGTAATTGTGTATATTTGGTCAAGACCATGAACCTTTACAAAACACTCCTTTTTGGGGTCTGTTTGCTTATTCTCCTTTCCTGCAATGAGCAGCGGAACTCGAAAAAAATTAGCGAATCTCTCGATAATCCCATAGTCGCCAACTCTAGCGACAGAGATCTGTCTGAAATAGAGGAAGAAGGGGTTCTTAGAGCTCTTGTGATTTATAGTAGTACCAGTTACTTTTTATACAAAGGACAGCCAATGGGTTTTGAATACGAGCTTCTGAACCGTTTGGCACAGGATTTGGATCTAAAGCTGGAGCTGGTAATCTCCAATGATCTGGACACACAGTTTGATGTATTGAACAGGGGAGATGTAGACCTGATCGCACATGGAATGACCATTACAAATCAGCGAAAATGGGAGGTTGATTTTACAGAGTATTTATATCTGACCAGACAAGTACTTGTGCAAAAGAAACCAGACAATTTCAGGAGTATGTCCTGGGGAGCAGTTCAGAGATCTCTTATCCAAGACCCCATAGAGCTAATGGGAGATACGATTTCTATACGAAGAAATTCGTCCTACTATGAGCGGCTGGTAAGTTTATCTAATGAAATTGGTGATACTATTTATATAAATTATCTGGATAGCGATATCACAACGGACGAAATAATTGATATGGTGGCAGATGGACGAATTAAATACACAATTGCAGATGAAAATCTGGCCAAAATCAACTCAGCTTATAGACCTATACTGAATGTGGATGTCCCTATCTCCCTCTCTCAGAGAATTGCGTGGGTCACCCGAAAAAAGGCAAAGAACTTTAAGAAGGTTGTTAATGAATGGATTGTGTCACAGCGCAATACTACCGAATACAATGTTATTTACAATAAGTATTTTAAACATAAGAGGTCTTTTCAACGCAGGCGGAATAGTGAATTCTACAGCCTCAAAAATAATCAGATAAGTCAGTACGATGATATGATTAAGAAGCATGCAGCAGATTTTGGTGTAGATTGGCGTCTTATTGCGGCTCAAATTTATCAGGAGTCTAAGTTTGATCCTTACGCCACCTCATGGGCCGGTGCTCAAGGGTTGATGCAGATGATGCCTGATACCTTAAAGGCCTTAGGTGTTACAGATCCTAATGATGAGGAACAGAGTATTAGGGCGGGGGTGAAGTATTTAGAAATGAACTGGAAAGAATTTGAGCAAGTAAAGGACTCCATAGAACGAATTAAACTGACTTTGGCAGCATACAATTGTGGGTCTGGCCATGTAATTGATGCCCAGAAATTGGCAACGGAACAGGGGCTTAACCCGAATAAATGGGAAGGGAATGTAGAATCAATGCTATTGGCGCTGCGTTACCCTGAGAACTATTCCAGAAAGATTGTAAAACATGGATATGTTCGAGGTTCGGAGCCTGTAAATTATGTCAATCAGATCTTTGAGCGATATGATCACTACCGGGTTTTTATCGATTAAGTACAGGTCATTTTATCTTGTTAAGTTTGTCTCTAAAATTGCGGTTTGGATTCTCTTACACAAATTGTACTTGGTGCTGCTGTTGGTGAAGCAACCTTAGGAAAGCGTGTTGGCAACAAAGCTCTGTTTTACGGAGCAGTGGCTGGTACCATTCCGGATTTGGACGTTATTGTGGGTTCCTTTACCGATACAATAACCGCCATAGAATGGCATAGAGGATTCAGCCATTCGATACTCTTTTGTGTGCTTCTGGCTCCAATCCTCGGTTGGCTGGTAAATTACATCGAAGGAAAGTCCAATGTAGGATGGAAAGCCTGGACAAGACTTTTCTTTTGGTGCCTTTTGACACATCCTTTACTCGATCTGTTTACAACCTGGGGAACTCAATTGTTCTGGCCTTTGGACTATCGATTTGCTTTCAATTCAATTTTTGTGATTGATCCACTTTATACTGTGCCTTTTCTGATCACTACCATTTGGCTAATGTTTTACAAAAAGGGATCCAGAAAACGTTGGATCCTGAATACAACAGGTATTTTAATATCTACAGCTTATCTGATGAGTACCTTAATCATTAAGAATGTAGTGACCAACAAGTTTGAATCGGCCCTTGACAAACAGGGGATCAATTATACAAAGATTAGCACTCGTCCATCACCACTTAACACAGTACTCTGGAATGCTAACATCGATACTAAAAACCGCTACTATGTTGGAGATTATTCTTTTTTTGATAAGAATGATACCATCCGGTTTATTCCGTATCCGAAAAAAAGAGCCGCGTCTACCCACCTATTAAAATATGAGGGTATTCAAAGACTTATAAAAATTAGTAATGGATGGTATGTATTGCAAAAGAGGAAAGGACATTGGTACTTTAACGACTTTCGATTTGGGTTGATACCTCAGGAGGATGGAACTGAAGACTTTGTATTTTCATATAAGATCATGGAAGAGGGAGCTGATATAAGTGCGTTTGAAGTGCCTAAAACGAATAGGGACGCCAAGTATCTGTTGGAAACATTGTGGTTGCGAATTACAGGGATCTAGCCATTATAAATAGTTTTATTGTTTAATCTTATGTTAAAAGAGTTGAACGCAATTCAAATTATTGTAATTTTCAGATCGAAAACTAATACTTAAAAACATGAAGCATTTTAACAAAATCTCAATTTTATCGTTGGCAATATTACTTTTTGTCGCTTGCGGTGAAAAGAAAAAAGAAACAGAGGAAGTTGTAGAAGAAGTTACAGAAGAAGTACAGGAAACGACTCAGGAGGTTGCTGAAGAGGTAATTACTCCAAACATTGTAGAAGTAGCTGCAGGGAACGAAGCTTTTAGCACCCTTGTAACTGCGGTCACAGCTGCAGATCTTGCCGAAACCTTAAGCGGGGAGGGTCCTTTTACAGTGTTTGCACCTACCAATGAGGCCTTTGCAAAATTACCTGCAGGTACATTGGAGTCTTTATTAGAGGAAGAAGGTAAAAATGCTCTAACAGGTATTCTAACCTATCACGTGGTACCAGGTAAATTTGAAGCAGCAGACGTTATTGAGGCCATCAACAGTAATGGTGGTACTTATACAGTAACAACTGTTCAGGGAGATTCAATTGAACTCTCCTTAGAGGATGGCAGTGTGGTGCTTACCGATGTAACAGGAGGAAGTGCAACGGTAATTATCACAGACGTAGCCGCATCCAACGGGGTAATCCATGCCATTGATACTGTTGTGATGCCCGAATAAAGATCTATTTAATTTAACTAACTTTTAATTACTTAGGTAAACCACTGCAAGCAGCAGTGGTTTTTTTTAGCACCAACTTAAAAAACCCTTTTTTTAAGGTCGCCAATATTAGTATCTTTAAAGGTGAATAAAACAAAAAACTTATGAAGTACTTGATTCGATTAACGGTTATAACACTAATTGCTGTAAGCACAACAGCCTGTAAACAAAACAAACAGGAGTCAGCAACAGAAGAGCCTGCTGACATTGAAGAAGTAATTGAAGTTGATATCAAAGGTGAAAAGGTGACCTATGCTACCGATTCAACAACAATGAAAGGATATATAGCCTACAATGAAAATTTAAAAGGTAAACGCCCCGGTATTGTTGTGATTCATGAATGGTGGGGTCACAATGATTATGTGCGTGAGCGGGCTGATCAATTGGCTGAATTAGGATACACAGCAATTGCCATTGATATGTATGGTGATGGTAAACAAGCCGAACACCCCGAAGATGCCGGAAAGTTTTCGATGAGTGTGATGTCGAACCTCCCTGCAGCTACTGCCCGATTCAATGCAGCTTTGGACTTGTTAAAACAACACGAAACTGTAGATGCTGATAAAATTGCAGCTGTGGGATATTGTTTTGGAGGTTCAGTGGCATTAACTATGGCAAATGCCGGTGCAGATCTGGATGCTGTTGCAGCCTTCCATTCAGGGGTTCAATTGCCAGTAATGCCAGGAGAGAATTTAAAAGCTCGCGTACTTGTTTGCAACGGAGCTGACGATCCGTTTGTATCCGCAGAATCTGTGACAGCCTTCAAGGAGGCCATGGATGCAACCGGGTTGCCATATGAATACATCGCCTATCCTGGAGCAAAACACTCCTTTACCAGTAAGGCAGCCGATGCCAATGGCGAAAAGTTTGATCTACCGCTGGAGTACAATTCCGAGGCTGATGCTAAGTCCTGGGAGAGTATGAAGGCTCTCTTTGCTGAAGTATTTTAGGCTCCATAAATAAGGGACACATATGGCTTACTATTATATCATATGCTCTCTCTTGCTTTGGCTTGCCATTGAGCATGCAGTAGGCTGTTTGCCTCTTAAATAACAGCTGTTAGCATATTTATTTTAAATCCTTCTTTGATCCGCTTTAAAGCGACTAACTTTATGGCCAAATAAATTAAAATGATAAATAATTAATTATGAGTAAAGTTAAAGCGAATGATGCGGTAAAAGTACATTATGTTGGGAAGCTAAGTAATGGTCAGGTATTTGATAGCTCTCTGGAAAGAGAACCCCTTGAGGTAACTTTAGGACAGGGACAGTTGATCCCGGGATTTGAGAATGGACTGATCGATATGGAGGTCAACGAAAAGAAGACCATCACAATTGACAAAAAGAATGCTTACGGAGAGGTCAATGAGGCACTTTTCCATCAAATTAGCAAGTCCGAACTTCCTGAAGATATCAAACCCGAAGTTGGTATGGGACTCGTGGGTAATTCACCGGATGGGTCTCAGCAGCAATTTGTCATTGCCAAAGTAGAAGAAGACAGTATCACAATCGATGCGAACCACCCTCTGGCTGGACATGATCTGACCTTTGACCTGGAAGTGGTTGAAATTCTTTAAAATAAGTGTTGATGAAACAAAAAGGTCTTTCCTATTGGGAAGACCTTTTTATTGTTTGTCCTTTTTTTGGAGGAACAGAACTTCTGAATAAGGGCCTAAATACCTTGTCGTCGAAGAATTTTTTCTATTCTTCCACAGAGGATTTCGGCAAGATTCCATAGCATCAGGTCGTTATCGGTGGTATTGTTAAAAAAGATCACCACGGTATCTATGTCTTGGTGATATTCGGCGAAACTCTGGTACCCAAGTACCCAACCCGAATGTTCATATTCATAAATAGAAGAGTAGATTTCCTGTTCCTTGCCTTCGAAAATAGTTCCTTCATTTAAAGCTCTTAAAAATATGCCAACATCTTCCGCTGAAGCCAGCATTCCCTGATCATTAGCCTTTAGATTAGGCCTATATCCTTTGTGGTATCCACCCATTACTTCATCTAGGTTAACATCATTGATGGAAGCATAAGTATTTTTAAGACCCAAAGGGTCCAGGATGTTTTTTCTGAAAAACGCAAAAGTACTTTGACCCGATGTTTTTTCAATGAGCTTCCCGAGCAACAAGTAATTAGTATTACAGTAGGCATAATCCGTTCCCGGTTGAAAAAGGGGCGGGACATCCTTGATGAGTTCAAGAGCTTCCTCAAAATTGGTGGAGGGGCGTGTCCAAAATCCTGGAGTGTCCGTATAATTTGGGATACCACTTCGATGTTGCACTAACATACGAAGGGTAATCTCATCAGCATACTGAATCTGGTCTTTTAATTCAGGGAAATATATTGAAATGGTCCCATCGAGGGATAATTCTCCACGACCCACCAATTTGGCAATGGACACCGCATCATACAACTTATTAATACTGGCTATTTTAAATAGAGAATGAGGATCTGCAGATATCTTAGCATCCCGATCGCTCCAGCCACTGGCATAGAATTCTGGTTTTTTACCATTCTGATCCACATAAACGATAATCCCCTCCAGGCCGTAATCGATTCCTTCATCAAGAACCCCTTGAATAGAATCGGGGAGGGGCATGATCCATGCTCTTACTAAGAGCCAGGGCACAAAAAAGAGTGACACAATGGTACCTCCAAATAATAAAAACCTGATGATAAATAACTTCTTAATTTTCATCAATCTTATTCCGCTCGTTTTCGCTCTAGTTCTCTGTCAATCAGTCCGACTACTTTATCAATCTCATTAAGCGCTATATTGTACATAGAATCTTTGGTCTTTGTAATATACATTGCTGTGACCACGGCATTCTGCATTTCAACCTTGTAAAGTTCTTCAGGCCTTACCGGTTCAAAGGTGTTGATGTTAATAAGGCCGCGCATTTCCGCGCCGAAATTGGTGGTTATGGTCTCCCAATGCTTTTCCTCAAGTCTATTGGTAGAATTATAGATCATTTCCAGTTTTTGAAGCTCAGAAGGAATCGTATCGTTATTCATAAGTTTTAAATCGCCGCTAGCGAGAAGGGTTTCATAGATATTGGCCGATTTATGGAAATTGATATCAATGGCCAATGCTGTAATAGCACGCGCCAGGGCATCCTGCTGTTCATAATCCTTACTTTCGATGACCTTATTGGCAAAATCATAAACATTATAAAAATAATCGTTCATTCCTTTTACTTGTGCCAGTTCTACCTTATCATCCATCAGCTGTTGCTTAATGTTCTTATAGATCTTAGTCTCTTCTTTTAATAACTCCCTTTCGGTACGCCAAATATTGATCTGCAGGGCAATAAGGATCCCTATGACGACAAGAAAAATCTCTCCTATGGCATATTTAAGGTACTTTAAGGTGCTAGAGCCTCCAATTAGCTTATAGCGGAATTTACGGAATACTTTGGCCATAGTATATTATTAAGTTAAGATGGTTTTACAATTCGTTCTCAATATAAAGCTTTAAAGCAGTTACTGTTTAAACCAATAGAATGTATCATCATTATTTAGAAATAAAGAACTTGTTTTTAGCAACTTCTCTAGAACTATCCAAGACTCTGTTTGTGATTTCAGTTTTTGGTTTAAGACCAAATAAAGGTCGCAAAAAGTCAACACGTCTGATGATAAAGTTATAGCTGAGATAACTACCTCCAAAGGTGATGACAGTCAATAAAATAAACTTCAAATAAGCATTTAAATCCATTGGTATAATGAAGAGAGATCCCAGGTAAATAAAGATCATATGAACAATATAGATGGGATAGGCCCCTTCGCTTAAGTGTGTCAAGGTCTTACTAGGTTTATTAAGGTACTTATAGCCAAAACCGAAGATGGCAAAGATCCAGAGTGCCGATTCGATACTTAAATACACATTAGTCCCTTCCAATCCAAAGTAGAACACGCGTCCCAGATACATGGAAGCCGCATTAAATAAAAACAACCATCTCCACTTTAAGACCATGGGCCAGAAGGTTTCCCCAGAGAGCACAAAGAGGAAGCCAAAGAAAAAGGCAATCAATCCAAGTACAAAACCGTGAGCTGTCATAGCGTACATTGTATACATTTCCGGATTAAGAATCAGGGCTTCCCCAATGGTAAAGGCAATGATCACAAGAATACTCAACGGATGTGAAAAGATGCGCTTTACAATAGTGGTAAATCGACTGTCTTTATACTTCTTTAAAAGTAAGAAGATTGGACTCAAAATAAGCACATAGAGAAAGATGTTCTTAAGGAACCATAAGTGCCCTTGAAATGGCTCGTATACCAGTTCTTGGCTGTAGTAGTGTTGCCAGATCAGTACGTGAATAGGGACTATGGCAACTGCACCAAAGATCAATGGAATTAAGATGCGGGTGGTCCGCTCTATCAATAGCTCCTTCCAGCTGCGTCTTCTGATGGCGAAACAAACGCCCATTCCCGATAAAAAGAAGAGAAGTGGGATGCGCCACACGTTTAGCATAGCCATGGGCGTCCAGATATCCACCAGACTCACATCGTTTTGAATGAAACCAATAAACACGCCCCAGGGTTGAAACACAATGGCCACATGGTAGATCAGTAATAAGCCTATGGTAATTACCCGTAACCAGTCTATGTCGTATCGTCTTGTTGCAGTTGTCATAATTGTAATTATTAAATGTTGTAATCAGCCTACTGAAGCATAGCTTCAATAACCGGTCTTGTTTTTTCAATATGCTCGTAGTCGAGTTTAAGACCAAAAGGCCCCAAGTTCTTTGCCATCTCATCATAGATGGGCTTTACATTTTCAAAAGGCCCTTGAACCGATTGAAGAGCTGTTGAACCGTAATTGTTAGTAACCGTCTTATCAACACCTTTTTCTAACAATGCCTTGACAATCTCAGATCTACAAAAGAATGCTGCAATATGCAATGGGCTAGAACCTTCATTATTCTTTATTGTTAAATCGGCATCCCCGTTAATTAGCGCTATGGCAATATCTGTTTTACCGAATGTTGTAGCCACGTGAAGGGGCGTTGATCCATACTCATCTTTCACATTTAAATCGGTGCCAGCAGCAATGTGCTGTTTTACAGCTTCTAGATTTCCAAAGAATACGGCTGTAGATAAATCTGTTGATGGTGCTTTCACAGTGGTTTCCGTTTCAATGGCTACTTCAGGTGTTGGTTCAGCACTTTTTTTGTTGTTATTACAGGATAATACTGTAATTAATAAGCCAGTGATGATTGCACTGCTTATACTTTTTGATAAGATTAATTTAGTTGTCATTTGTTTAGTTTTTAATTGAACAATAATTTGATAGTGTAAAATTCCGCAAAAGCCTGATGCATAACCTATCAGGATTCAGGAAATGCCTGTAAGCCTGGTAAACAAGGCTATAAATTATGGTGCATCACTATAAATTATGATGCAGGGAACCTATATTGACCCAAAAAAAGAGCCTTAAAACTGTTGCTATCCGTTGCGGTATTCTTCTGTAGTTTATTGTATATTTCGATAAGAATTTGACTCATGTCAGAACCTAAAAACAAAGACCAGGAATTCATATCGCAACTGGAAGAGATTCTAGATATTCATCTATCGGATGAACGGTTTGGTGTTTCTGAATTGGCGAAGGCGGTGAACATGAGTCGCTCTAATTTGTTGAGGCGTGTTAAGAAGGCAACGGGGCTATCGGTAAGCAGATTCATCCGAGATTATAGACTTAGCAAGGCCTTTACCATGCTTCAGGGTAACGATCAGACCGTTTCTGAAATTGCTTATGCCGTTGGTTTTGGCAGTACCTCTTATTTTACCAAATGCTTCAGAGAACTCTATGGTTTTCCTCCTGGGGAGACGGCTGAATATACCAAGAATCATGAGGTCATCATCCAAAGACGCTCCTCCATTAAAAAGTATACTTTCACCAGTTTACTTGCCTTGGCAGTAATTGCTTTAGTCTATGTGGGGCTCAATTATTTTCAAGGATCACCGGAGATGACGGATACTCATGGAAAGTCTATAGCGGTCCTTCCGTTTGTTAACAATAGTGCGGATGTTTCGAATACCTATTTCGTCAACGGCTTAATGGAATCAGTATTAAACGACCTTCAAAAGATTGAGGATCTTAAGGTGATCAGCCGGACCTCTGTGGAGCAATACCGAGATAACCCTAAGACCATGCCTAAAATAGGCGAGGAGCTAAAGGTGACCTACCTGGTGGAAGGTAGCGGACAAAAAGTAGGAGATCAGATTCTGCTAAATGTAAAGCTTATTCATGCAGCATTGGATATTCCCATCTGGTCGCAGGAGTTTAGAAAAGATGCTAGTGATGTCTTCGATTTACAAAAAGAAATATCCAAGATAATAACAGAACGGATTCAAGTGATAGTTACGCCAGAGGAAGAGGAACGAATTAACAAGCGCTATACCAATAATCTGGTTGCTTATGACTATTTTCTTCAAGGACATGAAGCACTTAATACTTCCAAGACTCAGGCCGACCTTGAGAAGTCTGTTGAGATTTTTGCTAAGGCCATTGAAGAGGATAGCTCTTATTCCAGAGCTTATGCGGCTACTGCAATGGCGTATTATTTCATGGATGTTTTTAGGGCCGACAAACCTCATTTAGATGATCTTAATTACTTTGCCGACCAAGCCTTGTTATTTGATGATGAACTGGCTCAAGCCTTAATTGCCAAATCGCTCTATTATAAAATAAAGGGTGACTGTAAAAAAGCAGTGCCTTATCTGGAAAAAGCGATTAGCTATAATCCTAACTCTGCCTTAGCACTTAATTTCCTGTCTGATATTTATGCGATTTGTCTACCGGATACAGAAAAGTATCTAATCCACGCCTTAAAAGGATTAGAATTAAATATTAAAGCGAGTGATTCGGCCACGGCTAGTATCAATTATATGCATGTGAGCAACGCTTTGGTTCAAAATGGCTTTATACGAGAAGCCGAGCACTACATCAGTAAATCCATGAGTTACGATCCTAACAATATTTTTGCGGATTATGTGGGTGCTTATATCCTGCTTGCCAGAGATCAGGATTTAGCGGCTACTAGAGAGCGTTTAGAAACGATATTTGCAAAGGACACTACACGATTGGATGTACTACAGGAAGTGGCCAAGGTGTGCTACTACCAACGAGACTGGGGAAGCAGTTACCAATACTTCTGGGCATTTGATAATGGAAGAATACGCTATGGGCTTGAAATTTTTAAAAACATCGACGGGGAAATAGCATACGTTTATGAAAAAGTTGGTGAGATTGAGGAATCAAGGCAATTTATGATAAAATACAGGGACTATATCGACACGAATCTCACCTTTTCCCAGGATATTGAATTGGCCATGTATTATGCCTATATAGGGGAAACAGAAAAGGCTATGCAACACTTTGAAACGTATTCAAAAGACCCTAGAGTTAATTATTGGAGTATACTGTTTTTGGATATTGAACCGCTCTTGGATAATATCCGTGAAACACCTGAGTTTAAAAAGCTCTTTCAAGACATGACCGATAGCTTCTGGGAGCGCCATGATGCGCTTCAAAAGTCACTTGGCACCATTGAGCTTCTTTAAAAGTCTTACAAATAAGGCTGGTTCAGTCCTATGGTATATAATTCTACTGTTTCTTTCTTCCCTTTTAAGCTGGTACTACCCATATGTGATATGACCAGATTCAAGTCAAGGGCATCAACCACAGCCTTTGAGACCAGTAAATCCACCCCGTATTTGGTGCATAATCCTTGAATTCTGGCCGCTGTGTTAAGTACATCTCCTGTAAAAAATATTTCCTTTTTTAAGGCTCCGATCTCTCCGGTGGTGACTTCACCAAGATGTAAAGCCCCTTTAAAGGCTGGAAAAGTCCCAAAGTGATCTAAATACCAGTCTCTTTTTTTGGCAAGGTCCTCTTTCATCATAAAAAAACACCGCAGGCTGTGCTCCACAGCAGAGGATTTATTCGTATTCCAGGAGATCACAATTTCATCTCCAATGTACTGATAGACTTCCCCATAGGAATTGATAATGGCATCTGATAAATCTTCATAATAATGCCTTAAAAAATCGAAATACCTAATATGGCCCATGGTTTCGGCAATTGATGTGGAATCCTTCATATCGGTAAACATAAAAATCCGTTGCTCTACAACCGGTCGGTGATACTTTCCAGTAAAGAAATTAAGAAAAACGGCTTGCCCCAAGTTATCTTCTACTTCTGCATAAATCAAAGACAACAGCAGCGAAAATGCGATTTGAACAGAAGTACTAAGGTTGGTCATACTAAATAAAAATATGAGATAACGATCATAAACAATTCTGCTAAATACAGACTCTTTCATCTCAATACTTGCGGCCAGCATGTAAAAGATAAATATGACCGCGAAAAACATCAAGCTGTAAATCAGCAATTTGCTGAGTATTTTTAATCTAAAACTCACCCTTGCAAAGAACTTGTTGATGAAGTAGACTTCAATAAATCCCACCAAACAGCCCAATACGAAGACGCTGATGCTAGCAAAAACAATAATTTTGGGACTTAGTACAATATTCGACACTGGCAGGTTCTCAACAGATTTCATAGTTGAAATAATCGCATATTCTACAAAAAGAAATATGAGGCCCGTAATCAGCCAAATGATGCCAAATGGCAATATAGAAGTTACTTTTCTCTTGAATCTGGGACTGAGTCTAATCATTACAGGCCAACTGGCTTAATTTGTTTAAAATTAACGCTATTTTAGGAATTGCAGGGGTGTACTGACTGCTTTTCAAAGGCAATATTTTGTATTTTGGGAAGCCTAAAAACTATCTATGAATGCAAATACGCAAATTACTCTTTTGGTCATATTCGTCACTTTTGGGCTGTTTGCCCAAGATCGGATCACTGGAAAACCCTTTGCAACGCGCTCGGAGGTATTGGGTCAAAATGGCATGGTGGCTACCAGCCACCCTCTGGCAACTCAAATAGGTCTGGACGTCTTAAAAGACGGAGGTAATGCTATTGATGCTGCCATTGCGGCCAATGCAGCTCTTGGCCTGATGGAACCTACGGGCTGTGGTATTGGTGGTGATTTGTTTGCCATTGTTTGGGATGGAAAAACAAAACAACTGTATGGCCTGAATGCCAGCGGTCGTTCTCCAAAGGCACTGACCCTAAAGTATTTTGAAGAGCAGGGCATGAGCAAGATCCCTTCGCTTGGCCCTTTGCCGGTAAGTGTGCCGGGTGCCGTGGATGGATGGTTTGAACTGCACAAAAAATTTGGCTCCAAATCAATGAAAGAAATACTCGCGCCGGCAATCGACTATGCTGAGAAAGGTTTTCCGCTTACAGAGCTGATAGCCTGGTATATGCACCGCTCAGTACCTTACTTTATAGCCAAAGGGTTCCCCAACATCGAGGACACCTACCTCGCTCAAAATGGCGGAAAATTGCCTGAAGAAGGAGAGATCTATAAAAATCCCTATTTGGCCAATACTTATAAACAATTAGCCAAAAGTGGGAGGGATGCTTTTTACAAAGGTGCTATCGCAAAGACCATTGCTGATTTTATTCAGAAGCAGGGTGGCTTTTTATCAGAAGACGATTTAGCCATGCATCGCTCGGAGTGGGTGGAGCCCGTCTCAGTGAATTACAGAGGTTACGACGTATGGGAATTACCACCCAACGGCCAGGGAATTGCAGCGCTGCAGATGCTGCAGATCCTCAAAGGATTTGATTTTTCTGATATCGAATTCGGAAGCGCCGAACATTTGCACCTATTTACAGAAGCTAAGAAACTTGCTTTTGAGGATCGTGCTAAGTACTACGCAGACATGGATTTTGCAGATGTACCGGTTGAGCAACTACTATCCGATGTTTATGCCGATGAGCGCAGAGCTCAGATCGGGGAGCGTGCCGGAACCTACAAGGCTGGGGAAATATCAGCAGGAGAGACCATTTATATGACCGTAGCTGATAACGAGGGAACAATGATCTCATTGATCCAGAGCAATTACCGTGGGATGGGATCGGGAATGGCACCGCCGAAACTAGGTTTTATGTTGCAAGATCGAGGTGAACTGTTTAGCCTTAAACGTGGACAGGCCAATACCTATGAGCCAGGAAAGCGTCCTTTTCATACCATCATTCCGGCCTTTATCACTAAAGACGGAGAGCCATTCGTAAGTTTTGGTGTGATGGGAGGGGATTTTCAGCCCATGGGACATACCCAGATCGTTATGAACCTCGTTGATTTTGGTATGAATCTTCAGGAAGCAGGGGACGCCCCTCGATGGGACCATACAGGTGGTGCTTCACCCATGGGGCAAACTACTGAGAATACTGGCACCGTTCGTACCGAGTCCGGTATACCTTATAACACCATTAGAGGACTAATGGACCGGGGGCACCGTATTGGAACCGCCAGAGGAGTTTATGGAGGCTATCAGGCCATCATGTGGGATGCTGAGAACAAGGTGTATCACGGGGCCTCAGAAAGTCGAAAAGACGGTCAGGCGGCAGGATATTAATCAACCATCATTAAATACATGTTTCAAATGAGATCAATTTTAAAACGAGGAGTACTCTGGGCATTTCTATTGGGATTATCAATGTCATTACTGGCACAGGAGATCAGTTCCAAAACCTTTACAGGATTAAAACTTCGCAATATCGGACCGGCATTTACCTCAGGAAGAATTGCCGATATCGCCATTCACCCGGATAATGAAAATGTCTGGTACGTGGCTGTTGGATCCGGTGGGGTTTGGAAAACGACCAATTCCGGAACCACCTGGGTACCACTATTTGATTACGAATCCTCTTATTCCATTGGAGCAATAACAATAGATCCAAACAATCCTCACACCATCTGGGTAGGCACCGGTGAGAATGTAGGAGGGAGGCATGTTGCTTTTGGCGATGGAATTTATGTTAGTTATGATGATGGTGCTTCCTGGAAAAACATGGGCTTAAAGAAATCTGAGCACCTCTCCAAGATTATAGTACATCCCGAAGATTCCAATACCATTTGGGTGGCCTCTCAGGGGCCTTTATGGACTTCAGGTGGAGAACGTGGGATCTACAAGTCTACAGATGGCGGTAAAACCTGGAAGCAAACCCTTGGAGACACCGAGTGGGTGGGCGCTACCGATTTAGTCATAGACCCAAGTAACCCCGACGTTCTGTATGCAGCCACCTGGCAGCGTCACCGTACTGTAGCGGGGTATTTAGGTGGAGGACCCGGTTCCGGATTGCATAAAAGCGTTGATGGCGGTGAAACGTGGACAGCATTAAAAAAAGGGATTCCCAATTCCAATTTAGGAAAGATTGGTTTGGCCATCTCTCCATTTGATCCCGATGTCATTTATGCAGCTATAGAGTTGGATCGGACTAAGGGCGGGGTTTTCATGTCTGTCAATCGTGGGGAGTCTTGGACCAAACAGTCCGATGCCGTGTCCGGTGGTACTGGTCCTCATTATTATCAGGAGCTCTATGCATCACCGCATCATGAGGGTAAACTCTTTTTAATGAATAATTATGTGCAAATATCTGACGACCACGGGAAAACCTTTTATACCATGAACGAACGCAATAAGCACGTCGATAGCCATGCCATGGCCTTTAAAGCCTCTGATCCTAACTATGTACTTTTTGGTACAGATGGGGGTTTGTATGAAAGCTTCGATTTAACAAAGAGCTGGAAATACGTTAGAAATCTGCCGATTACACAGTATTTTAAAGTAGCGGTTGATGATTCTGAACCCTTTTACATGATCTATGGCGGCACCCAGGACAACGGGTCCCATGGGGGGCCATCACAGACCATTTATTCCGATGGCATTGCCAATTCCGACTGGTGGAAGACCCTTGGTGCAGATGGTCATCAATCTGCCATAGAACCTGGCAATCCCAACATTACCTATGGGGAATTTCAACAGGGAGTGCTTTGGCGTGTTGACCAAACCACCAAAGAAACTGTGTTGATCCAACCTCAGGCAAGGGAGGGGGATCCCTACGAACGCTTTAATTGGGATGCCCCTATTTTAGTAAGTCCCCATGACCCCACAAGGCTTTATTTTGCTTCTCAGCGAGTATGGCGCTCAGATAACAGGGGAGACGACTGGACTCCTATTTCTAATGATCTTACCCTTAATCAGGAGCGGATGACCATCCCGTATTACGGGAAACAGCAGAGCTGGGATAATGCCTGGGACGTGGGTGCCATGTCTAACTACAATACCATTACCTCTCTGGCCGAATCCCCAAAGCAGGAAGGCTTGATCTATGCCGGAACCGATGATGGTATTATTCAAACCACTGAGGATGGGGGCCAGAGCTGGAGAAAAACCACCCTAAGTGGTATCAAAGGACTTGCGGATGTGCCTTTTGTCAACGACGTACGTGCCGATCTGTATGATGCTAATGTGGTGTATGCTGCAGTTGATAACCATAAGTACGGAGATTACAAGCCGTATATTCTAAAGAGTACTGATAAGGGTAAAAGTTGGAAGATCATTAGTGGTGATCTACCTGAGCGTTTGTTGGTCTGGCGCTTGGTACAGGACCATCTTGATAAAAACCTGATCTTCGCAGCAACAGAGTATGGCATCTACTTCACCTATAATGGAGGTACCAACTGGGTACAGCTAAAAGGTGGCGTGCCAACCATCTCTTTTCGGGATATCGCCATTCAACGACGTGAGAACGATCTGGTTGCTGCTTCTTTCGGCAGAGGGTTTTTCATTTTAGATGATATTAGTCCTCTCCGAAATTTCGATGCTTCTGTATTGTCTGAAGAGGCAACCTTATTTCCAGTAAAAGACGCTTATTGGTACAAGGAAGCGAGTAGAGTAGGGAGCCAGGGAGATGCGGAGTACAAGGCTCCAAATGCACCCTTCGGAGCCCGATTCACCTATTATATGGCAGAAGAAGTGAAATCCTTAAAGGACATTCGTAAAGAGCGCGAAAAAACCAATACAGATTGGCCGGGTTGGGATGCCCTTGAGGCGGAGAACAATCAGGATGGGCCGGCGATCTTGTTAATGATCAAAGATGCTGACGGGAATTTGATAAATACCATAAAAGGCAGCAATAAACAAGGTTTTAATCGTGTGAATTGGGAATTGAATTATCCTGATAAACGCGGTGAACGTCTTGATGGGTACGGCGACGGTATTGGTACTGGTAATATTATGGTCACGCCCGGTACATATAATGTGACCTTGGTAAAACGTGTTGATGGTGCTACAACGGTTTTACAGGGCCCCGAAGAATTTCAGGTGAGGCCTATGTACGAGGGAGCCTTACCCCGTAAACCATATGATGAGTTCGATCAGTTTAGAGAAGAGGTCTTTGCATTTCAACAAGATCTCAATGCTACCAATCTGATGATGAGCAATCAGATGAACAAGGTCATGGCCATGAAACGTGCTGCTAACAAGACCCTAGGAGACAACGATGTCTTATTATCTGATATTGATAAAGCCAGACTGCGTTTACTGGCCATTCAAAAAGAGTTACAAGGAGATCGTCTTAAAGGTGAGATTGGCGAACGTTCCAATCCAACACCGAACGATGGTAATCGCATCGCTTACAGCGCTTTGAATAATACCTATGGGCCAACTGGAAATCACAAGGCCTCTTTAAAGCGTGCAAGAAAGCAATTACAAGGGGTGAAAAGCCAACTAAAATCTATGGCAAATACGACAATGCCCAACATTGAGCAGCGGCTCAAACAGGCAGGTGCGCCGTGGATAGAAGGGCAGGGGCTTATTGAAAACTAGAAGTTTTATTTAATAATAATAAGGTGATCGCAGCAATGTGGTCACCATTTTTGTGGTATTATGTCAATCCGTTTTTGAAATTCTTCTGCTGTTTTTTAGTTTAACTTTTTTTAATATTTTCAACTCAAGACTAATCGTCAATTGATAGTTTTTAATTTAAAGAAGAAATTTATTCTAGTTTGGACCTATATATTTTTATTTATTGGTACAAATATTAATGCTCAAAACAAAGCTCATACTGATATGAATGTTGCAGAGATCCGTCAGACAGAATCTGGTTATCGAATCTTTCTAAACGACGAACCATTTTTTGTAAAAGGTATTGGGGGGGGGAGCGATTCAAATTTTAAAGTTATCGCGGATCACGGTGCCAACACAATAAGAACGTGGAGTACAGATAATGGAAAAGAATTATTGGACAAAGCTCATGCACATGGTTTAAAGGTATTAATGGGTATATGGTTGGTTCCTGAACGGCATGGTGCCGATTACAACAATTTAGAAGAAATTAATGCACAATATGATCGTATAAAAAAAGAAGTACTAGCCTTAAAAGACTATCCAGCACTTCTATGCTGGATCATAGGCAATGAACTTAATCAAGATGGTAGTAATCCTAATGTTTGGAATGCCGTTAACGACATTTCTAAGATGATCCATGAATTGTCACCAAATCAACTTACCACTACTGCAATAGCAGGATTTGAAAAAACCGTAGTTAAAGAGATCGAGAAAAGAGCTCCAGATTTGGATTTTTTAAGTGTTCAATTGTATGGTGCTATGGACGTATTTTCAGAAATTCTATTGCAAACAGCCTATAAAGGACCTCTATTAATCACAGAGTGGGGAACCACAGGTTATTGGGAGGTGGAAAAAACTACTTGGGGAGCGCCTTTAGAAGACAATAGTTCAATTAAAGCGGATGCTTATTTAAGTCGTTACCAGAATGGTATTGAAAATGAACCTCAGGTTATGGGGTCTGCCGTGTTCCTATGGGGTCACAAACAAGAACGAACTCCAACATGGTTTGGTATGCATTTAAAAGATGGTGCTAAAACTGAATCTGTTGATGCCATGCATTACGCATGGACAGGAAAATGGCCTCATAATCGAACTCCGAGACTCCACTCTTTTACTTTAGATGGACAAAAGGGCACGGACAATATTAAACTTAAGCCAGGAGCAAGATATACAGCTGAAATTATGGTAATCGATCCGGAAAATGATAACCTAACATACCGTTGGGAAGTTATGGAGGAGTCTAAAACGACTCAAACAGGAGGGGACAGAGAAAAAGTGCCACCAGTTATTGATGGTTTACTGCAATCTAACGATCAAAATAGTATTAGTTTTAAAGCACCTCTTACTATTGGAGCCTATCGTTTGTACGTTTATGTGTATGACCAACATCATAGTGCAGCGCATGCAAACATTCCTTTTTTCGTAGAAAACTAGTATCGTTATGCATATTTACGAGAAATACAATTTCTGATATCATGATTGAAATTGGATTTTATTAAAACAAGTATTTTAACTTAAACCTAATCACTATTTACAGCTTACGAATTACGATTAACCACATATGATGCAAAACGATATTCTAGAAAGCCTAAAACGAGAACTCATCAACGGTTATGCTAAAAAAGGCCATCCTTTCAGGTATTTTGGCCTTGCTACGATGAATGGTAAGCAGCCTGTTCAGCGCACCGTTGTACTGCGTAAAGTGCGCTCTGACTTAAGTTTGGTGGTTTTTACCGATGCGCGCTCAGAAAAAGTGCAGCAGCTTGAGGCTAATAATGTGGTTTCAGCCCTATTCTATCATCCAAAAAAGCTATTGCAGCTTCGTATTCAGGGAAAGGTAGAGTTTCTGGACGGGGAGGAGTTGGAGCGTCTTTGGATGAGTATTCCAGAGAATTCAAGAAAGGATTATACCGCTCTTGAGGCTCCAGGTACACCCATAAAAAATCCTGATCATGTGGACTATAGCGAAGAGAATAATCATTTCAAAGTTGTTCATATTATCCCGGAAAGCATCGAATACTTGCGATTAAAACGTCCTAATCACTTGCGGATCCATTTCTCAAAACAGGGAGATGAATGGACTGGTCAGTTTTTAACACCTTAATTCGTATAGTCGAATGTTTGATTTAGATACAGAGATCAGAAAATATATTTATTACGGTCTAATGGCCTTTAGTGTTTTATTTCTGATAGGTGTATTTGGGTTGCGTTACTTGACAAGGCATAGCAAGGATGAGGACGAAAATGACCGCGAAGAAGATGATTGACTTACTGCAGTTGGAAGCAGCTCAGGTTTTATTATATACCGTTAGTAATGTTGTTTTTTAAGATTGTTTTAGAATTAATTTCTGTTGAGTTAAGCGAAAAAGTTTTAAATTAACAAGAAACAAAATGAGTATGACATATTTGATTACAATTTTAAAATGCATCGTTGGCCTGAGCATTTTAAATGTATGGTTGATACAAAATAAAAAACCCACCAAATGGAGAGGTGGTGATGCCAAGACCATCATCGAGGAGTTTAGAGTTTACGGTTTACCGGTATGGATGTGTTACACTGTTGGAACTCTCAAAGTTTTACTAGCCATTGGATTACTGGCTTCTATTCAGTATCCTGAAATAGAGCGTATTTCTGCTTTAGGACTAGCGATTTTACTCACCGGCTCTGTGTTGATGCACCTAAAGATCAAAGATCCACTTTATAAGTCTTTTCCAGCAGCATTGTTTCTCACTATGTGTTTGATAATTGCCTTTGTTTAATTAGAAAACAACATACTCAGCCCTTCGTTTAGAATGTACAGACACAACAGGGCGTAACTGAGGGCTGGTGTCATCTGAAAGAAAGAATCTCTTATTTTAATTCTCACCATTGTCCCTAAAATCATAAGTACGGCGAGTCCTAAGGATGAGAAAACCCATAAAATGGAGCTGTAGTAATAGCCAATGATAAGTCCAATACCACCGAGTAATTGCAAAATACCAACCAAGACTCTAAAATTGGCCAATTGATATCTGTCAAATTCCCGCTTCATGTATGGTTTGTGAAGACAGCTTTTGCCAAAGAGCAGAAATGAAAGGGCTGTAAACCAATTTAAAACAAGTATTGTAGACATTAGGCAAAGTTAAGTATTTGGCCATTAATAAAATCTGTAAACGCCTGTCATAAAGGATTAGGTGATTTTATTTCAGGTATCAGAAATTAATAATGTTCTATAATTTATATTATGTAAAATAAGTATATTTATTAAAGATGCTGTTCCACTCTGTTTCACAATGCCATCATCCACTGGATCTGGAATTTATAAGTGTAATGATTCCCACTATGAGTATGGCAATGCCCAAGGTACCACCACCAACCCAAATCCACCAATCTTCACCGCGGTGTTTCCAGTGGCTTGCTTCCACGCCAATTGAAAACCCCGTACCAACAAGGATACAACCCAAGGCTCCGGATACTAACCATTTGCGTTTCTGTTGATTTCTCATTTCTTCTGCAGTTTATCGATTTGTTTGCTCGCCGCATTAGCCAATACATGATCCGGATCAAGCTCTATGATCTTCCTGTAGGAACTTATGGCCTCATCTTTTTGCTGTAGTTCCTTCTGGACACTTGCTAGACTGTACCATGCTCCTATATCCTTAGGATAATTCTGCGCTACAAGCTGGTATACAAATAAGGCACCCTGAAGATTGCCTTGTTGCTGAAGTCGTCCCCCTGCTTGAGAGAACTCTTCTTTAAAATCGTAATACATGTAGCGCTTGTCTTGGGCGATTTTTGAAGCATCCTTTGACAATTGCTCATAATTACCACTGATAAACAGATCGGTTAAGTGCTTCATGGGATCCAGAATAAATCCGTCATCCTTATAATCCAAAGCGGTTTGTAGTACAACGTCGTCATTACTTTTATAATCTGTAAATGACATTTCTGCAGCTAGATGTGGATAGGTGGCATCACGACCCTCCCACTGCGGTCGATCTTGCCACCAAGTATAGCTCAGATAAGCTGTTATTCCCGAATTCGGTAGTTTTACAGGCCGATTATCTCCATAAAAATTTTCGTTTTCAGCTGTTGGTTCACCTACTAAAATGGCCTCCGTATATCTCAGGATTTCATTAGTAAGATTCTGGCATGCCGAGAAAGTATCCCGCCCAATAATAAAAAAGAATTTTCCTCTTACATTGATTTTCGGCCTCGCCATAAGGCCTTTGATTAGGTTGAGATTATTGTAGTTGTTTCCCCCACCATTCAAACGAACATCATAAATGAGTTTTGAGATTTCATGGGTATCGATAAATTCAAATAAGCGTTTATAAAAATCTTCCAGCGTTTCTGTTTCATGATTAAAGACCGAGCTTTGACGCACATACAAAACGTTTGAGTCCTCCAAATAATCGAAGACATAGTATCTCTCGGCCATGTTTTTTAAATACAATGGGGTTTCTGTGGTGTCGCGCGCTGTTAACCAACTTTCAGTAGGAATTGTAAAATTAAACTGGCGGGGCTTCTCCTCTCTCGAAATGAGATCCAGGGTATGTGTAAAGGTCCTTCCCTCC
>CAWZYX010000018.1:0-35719 GCA_963966315.1 uncultured Winogradskyella sp.
TACTCTCACCTTAACAGTTCCCCGTTTTAGCGGGTGCAAATATATAACCGTTTTTAATTTCCAACAAACTAATTGAGCTTTTTTAGGCATATTTTTTTGTTTTTTTTTAGCTCCTCAAAAATCATATTCTTTAGATCCTTAAAAAACAATCGTTTATATAGTTCGCAAACAGTTTTTAATCCTGTGACAATTCTAATTTCATTTTTGAATAACCCATTCTTTTGATGCTTATTCTATTTCTATGAAGAGATTAACTTTATACTTTGGCGTTTTACAGCTTAAAACTATCTTTGCCCTCACTTTGGACGAATACATATATAGTATGATCACAATAACTTTGCCCGATGGCTCACAACGAAATTTTGAAAGTGGTATTACACCCATTGATGTGGCCAAAGACATTAGTGAAGGACTCGCGCGAAACGTGATATCAGCTGAATTTAATGATAATACAGTTGAAGTTTCTACTCCCCTCACTACCGATGGACAGCTTACCTTATACACTTGGCGTGACCCTCAGGGCAAAAAAGCATTCTGGCACTCCTCGGCTCATGTCCTTGCTCAGGCACTTGAAGAATTGTATCCAGGGGTTAAATTGTGGGTGGGGCCGGCAATTGAAAACGGATTTTACTACGACGTAGATCTAGGAGATGATGTGATCTCTGAAAAGGATTTCAAAACCATTGAGGATAAAATGCTAAGCATCGCCAGAGAAAAGCACGATTTTAAAATGCGAATGGTATCCAAAGCCGACGCTCTATCATATTATAAGGATACGAATGAATATAAGGTGGACCTCATTGAAGGTTTGGAGGATGGTGATATTTCGTTTTGTGACCACTCTACTTTCACAGACTTGTGTCGAGGAGGTCATATCCCAAATACGGGGCTGATCAAAGCGGTCAAAATAATGAGCGTGGCAGGTGCCTATTATAAAGGAGATGAAAATGAGAAACAACTAACTCGGGTTTACGGTATTTCATTTCCCAAGCAAAAAGAACTAAATGAATACCTTTATCTTCTCGAGGAAGCTAAAAAGAGAGACCACCGAAAGCTTGGAAAAGAGCTCGAACTATTTACTTTTTCAAAAAAGGTAGGACAGGGTTTACCACTGTGGTTACCAAAAGGAGCTGCCTTGCGCGAGCGTTTGGAGAACTTTCTGAAAAAAGCCCAAAAAATGGCTGGCTATGAAATGGTAGTGACCCCCCATATAGGTCATAAAGAACTGTATGTTACCTCGGGGCATTATGCAAAGTACGGTGAAGACAGTTTCCAACCCATTCATACACCTGCTGAAGGTGAAGAGTTTTTGCTCAAACCAATGAACTGCCCCCATCACTGTGAGATATTTAACGCTAAGCCATTTTCCTACCGTGACCTTCCAAAGCGCTACGCCGAATTTGGTACGGTTTATCGGTATGAACAGAGTGGTGAACTCCACGGATTAACTAGGGTTCGCGGGTTTACACAAGATGACGCCCATATTTTTTGTACTCCCGATCAACTGGACACTGAATTCAAAAATGTGATCGACCTTGTGCTGTATGTGTTTGGTTCATTAGGTTTTGAAAATTTTGTGACGCAGGTCTCCGTTAGAGATCCTGAAAAACCTGAAAAGTACATTGGGGGAAGCGACAATTGGGACAAAGCTGAACAAGCCATAATCAATGCCGCCAAAGATAAAGGACTGGACTATACTGTAGTAGAAGGAGAAGCAGCTTTCTATGGACCTAAACTGGACTTTATGGTGAAGGATGCCCTTGGAAGGGAGTGGCAATTAGGAACTATTCAGGTGGATTACACCTTGCCCGAACGGTTCGATTTGCAGTACAAAGGACAAGACAATGAAATGCACCGTCCCATCATGATTCACCGTGCACCCTTTGGAAGTTTAGAAAGATTCGTCGCTATACTCTTAGAACACACCGGAGGGAATCTTCCATTATGGCTTGTTCCAGAGCAGGTTAAGATTCTATCTGTGAGTGAGAAATATGAAAAATACGCTCAAAAAGTTTTAAATTTGTTAGAAAATAGCGAAATTCGCGCCCTTGTTGACAATAGAAACGAGACTGTAGGAAAGAAGATCAGAGAAGCTGAAGTTACTAAAATCCCTTTCATGCTGGTCGTTGGTGAACAAGAAGAGATTGATGGAACGGTAACTGTGAGGGCCCATGGCGGTGAAGATCTGGGTAATATGACAGTTGCGCAATTTATCGAATTAGTGAACAATAAAATCAGTAAGAGTTTAAAACAATTTAAGGAAGTATAATTAAAATTAGTTAAGCCATAGCAATACGAAGAAACAGAAGAAATTCACCCAGAAGGGTTATCAAAGAAGACCAGCACAGAATTAATGCCAAAATACAAGCACCTGAAGTACGAGTTGTTGGTGATAACGTTAACGTTGGAATATATCCCATTAAAGAAGCATTAGCCATGGCTGATGAGCAGGGATTGGATTTAGTAGAAATTTCTCCAAATGCTTCCCCTCCGGTTTGTAAAGTAATGGACTATAAAAAGTTTCTTTATGAACAGAAGAAACGGGAAAAAGCTCTGAAAGCTAAGGCCAGTAAGGTGGTTATTAAAGAAATTAGGTTTGGTCCGCAGACAGATGAACACGACTATAATTTCAAGAAAAAACACGCGGAGAAGTTCCTAAAAGACGGGGCAAAGCTCAAGGCCTTTGTTTTTTTTAAAGGACGATCGATCGTTTTTAAAGAGCAAGGTCAGATTTTGCTGCTTAAACTAGCGCAGGATCTGGAGGAGTTTGGTAAAGTAGAACAAATGCCTAAGCTGGAAGGAAAACGAATGACCATGTTCATCGCACCCAAAAAACCAAAATAATCAAGCAATGTATATTGCTTTTAACGATAATAAGCGAAACGTAAAAATTAGGAAGAATGCCTAAAATGAAAACCAAATCAAGTGCTAAGAAACGTTTCAAACTAACTGGCACTGGAAAGATCAAAAGAAAGCACGCTTTTAAAAGTCATATTTTGACCAAAAAATCCAAAAAGCGTAAGCTAGCGTTGACTCATGACACCTTGGTGCATAAGTCAGACGAAGACAATGTTAAAACAATGTTACGCCTTAAGTAATTTGTTTTAAACGGTTAAAATTATTGTACAACCCTGGAGTTAGGCAAAATAATTTAGCAAGTACCTTATAGGGTCGCCTACTACAAAAAAATTTAAAGAAATGCCAAGATCAGTAAATTCAGTAGCAAAAAGAGCCAGAAGAAAAAAGGTTCTCAAGCAAGCAAAAGGTTACTGGGGAAGACGTAAAAATGTCTGGACAGTAGCAAAAAATGCGGTAGATAAAGCGATGCAATATTCGTATAGAGACCGCAGAAACAAAAAAAGAACATTTCGTTCCTTATGGATCATGCGTATCAATGCAGGTGCCAGACAGCACGGGATGTCTTATTCAAAGTTTATGGGTAAATTAAAAGCTAACAATATTGACCTTAATCGAAAGGTTTTGGCGGACTTAGCAATGAACCATCCGGAAGCCTTTGAAGCAATTGTAAACAAAGTAAAATAAGGCGTCAGCCGATTTAATAACAACATTTCGCTTATAAAGCCCAACTCCAATGAGTTGGGCTTTTTATTTCCTCAAATTCTATCCTCAATTCTATTATTCTTTTCAGCAGCAAATTCAGAAGAACAATAACTATAAAGCCCTACAGGATTGCCGTATTCGTGCTATTTGCAGCATGAGCTATACTTGAACCAAAAGAAAACTTGAGACTTTTTAACAATGCTGATTGGAACTCTGACGGAGATCATTTGTAAGTAGTAAGCACTTGATATTTTCGCTTTCTCTTGTTACGGCAGATTATGGTTGAATCACAAATCGAGCACCAGTGGATTACAGCAATACCAAAAGAAAAAAATGATTTGCTCAACATCAATAGGCCTGCTATTTTACCCAATGGTCAAACCGCCTATTACACCTTGCCTGTGTATGCGAAAGAATCTCTTTTACTTTAGCTAAACGGTCTTCTCTTTTTTACTGCCAGCCTGAAAAATCAAAAATCATTCCGAAAAGGTCCACGTAATGCATGGAAGCCATTATCCAGCTCCGCATATGGTTAAGACAAGGGATCTCGTACCACCATTATTACGGTGTTCACAAAGGTAAATTCCTTGCCATGTTCCCATATTCAACTGACCTGAAGTGATTGGGATGGTTAATGAACATCCAAGTAAGGAAGCCTTTATGTGGGCAGGCATATCGTCCGGCCCTTCATAGACGTGCCGATAATACTTCTGGTTTTCGGGAACCATCACATTAAAATGTTCTTCAAAATCTGCCCTGACAGTGGGATCTGCATTTTCATTAATGCTAAGGCTTGCTGAGGTATGTTTGATGAATACATGAAGTAAGCCCATGGAAACACCCTTTATTTCAGGGATTGCCGAGATAACCTCGGATGTAATCAGATGAAAGCCCCTCTTTTTGGGTCTCACCAGAATTTCTTTTTGAAAAAGTTGCATCAGGTCTTCTGCTTTTTCTTTTTCGCTGCTGGAAACAATACGTTATTCAGAATTAATCGGTAGCCAGGTGAGGTTGGATGAAGATCAAGCTCAGTCTTTGGATCCCCAACCCTATGGGTATAATCCTCAGGATCATGACCTCCATAGAATGTAAAAAACCCTTTACCTTTAATACCGTGAATGTATTTTGCTTCCCCGTTAGTTTTGTTCTCGCCCATCACTAGCACATTGGACTTTATTTGATCTCTTGTGAAAGAAGTGGTCTGCCCCATAAATCCCTTAACGAGTGCGGTGTGGTTTTGAGTTAACATCGTTGGTATGGGGTCCCATTTAGCAGAGTACTCCATGAGAGAGAAATAATCTGTGGGCTTAGGAATATCCCTTCTGCTGGTCATGTCAATGGAAGAAAACTCATAAATATTAGGGCTGCGCTCTAGAATAAAGTTCTTAAATGCGAACGTTTTTGAAAAATCAATTTTATTCTGGTAGCCAGGATCACTGCCATCCCCATCAAACATAGGTTCACAAATGTCTACGCCTTCTGCGGCAAGTGCTATATCAAAACTATCCGTTGCGGAGCACATGGCAAACATGAAACCACCTCCAACTACGTAGTCCCTTATTTTCAGGGCCACTGCAAGTTTTTCTTCAGACACCTTGTCGTATCCAAGGCTTTGTGCCAGAGCTTCAGCGCTCTTTTTTTCTTCGATGTACCATGCCGCTGATCTGTAGGTCCGGTAGAACTTTCCATACTGACCGGTAAAATCCTCATGATGTAAATGCAACCAGTCATATAGCAGCAACTCGTCCTTGAGTACCTCTTGATCATAAACTGTCTCATATGGTATTTCTGCATATGTAAGCACCATTGTCACAGCGTCGTCCCATGGTTGTTTTCCTTTGGGGGTGTACACGGCAATCTTAGGGGCTTTTTCCAACACCACCGCCTCCTGGTTCATAGCAGGACTTGCTATCGACTGGAGGATTTCTTCAGCTTTGGCATCTGATAAGATTTCAAAAGATACTCCTCTAATTTGGCATTCTCTTCGGATGATATCGGCATCAGGAAGTAGGAAAGAGCCTCCTCTATAATTAAGCAGCCACTTCACCTTCAACTGTCTTTCCAGGGTCCAGTAAGTAATGCCATATGCTTTCAAATGATTGGATTGGCTCTCTGCATCCATGGGCAACAGTATGTAGGAGGCCTGTGCTTTATAAAACACTGCAATGACAAAAAGGATAAATGCGATTATTCTACGATTCATAAACTAAGTGAAGATACAATTATTGACAAAAATGACTAGCTGGATTAGCTTAGTTTTATGAAATGAGGGCTAGGTTAGTCCACTTCATAGGTTATTTTGAAAACTTAGTTTCCTGACCTGAAAGTAAGCTAGCCAATAATCTGGTACCGGGAAACTGGTCCAGAATAATTTTTACGAAGACTGTGATTGGAATGGCCATAATTAAGCCTGGTATCCCCCATAAAAAACCCCAAAACATGAGCATCACAAGCACAGCAATAATATTAATTGAAAATGACTTGCCCATCATTACCGGCTCAATGATCGCCCCAAACAGCACCTGCACACCGCTAATAGCAGCAACAAAAAACAACAATGTAGCCGAAGTATCCAGCTCTACAAAGGCAAAGAGACTTAGAAGAATTACGGAGATAAAGGAGCCCACCATCTGAACAAAATTGATTGCAAATGCAAATAGACCCCAGAAAATTGGAAAGCTAACATCAAAGAACAAACACATTAATCCAGTGAACAATCCCGTAAGCGCACTCACCATAAATTTTACCTTAATAAACTTAATCAGGTCTTTCTCAATTTTCATAAAGGTTTTTACCGAAGCGTATTTCTGTTTGAGAATAGTATTATTCAAAAGCTTATGCACATTTATAGACTCTGCTAACCATAGTACCATAAAAAAAGCAGTCATCAGTAACATTGTCAAAAACTTTCTCAGGAATTGAAAGGTGGTACCCAGATTTTCTTGTTTGAGAATATTGGAGATGATACTTTTATTCCTGGGAAATGAAAACCCAAAACTACTTTCCAGATAATTTATAAGAGTCCCCAGTTTGTCTTCTGCCTTTCCAATAAAGTCTGAGTTACTTGTAATTATTTGTTTGACTGATAGTTGCACCAGTTCTACTCCAATATACACTGTTAAACCTACAAGTATCAGAACCACCATTATCCCAATATATCTGGGAATCTTAAGCCGACCCAGAGTACGCATCAACGGCAGAAACAACAGTGCTAAGAACATTGAAAAAATTAGCGGTATGAAAATAAAAGACAGGACCTTTAACAGGTAAAAGAAAAGTGGAATGACCAAACAAAGTAACAGGAAATTTGTGGTACGTCTTTCTTGTAACATTTTATTTAAATAAAACCCAGAGATTAAAAGGGAACATCATCTTCATCAGGACCGTCAAAAGCATCAGAGGGCGATGGGTAATTATCTGTCTTAAAAGTATTGTCATTAGCTGCGGCATTCATTTTTGAATGAAATTCACCTGCAAATGGAGAATCATGGTCATCCAGGTTATCAAATTTACCAAGATGCCCGATAAACCTAAGACGTATGTTATCCAAGCCTCCATTTCTATGCTTTGCCACGATGAATTCTGCCTGACCTTCGGTTGGAGAACGTTCCTCATCATCCCACTCGTCAATCTTGTAATACTCGGGTCTGTATATAAATGATACAATATCGGCATCCTGTTCAATTGCACCTGATTCTCTAAGATCTGATAGCAGTGGTCTTTTTGAACCTCCTCTGGTTTCAACAGCTCGTGACAACTGAGACAATGCAATTACAGGCACATCCAGCTCTTTTGCAAGGGCTTTAAGATTCCTGGAAATGGTTGAAATCTCCTGCTCTCTATTACCTCCTTTCTGAGACCCTCCGGCAGTCATGAGCTGCAAATAATCAATGATGATAAGTTTAATGCCGTACTGAGATGACAAGCGCCTTGCTTTTGCTCTGAGATCAAAAATGGATAAGGAAGGGGTATCATCAATAAACAATGGTGCTTTCTCAAGTCCCTTCACCTTTACATTTAACTGCTCCCATTCGTGTTTTTCGAGCTTGCCTGTTCTCAATTTCTCCGAAGAAAGTCCGGTTTCACTTGATATGAGTCTTGTAATTAACTGTACTGAGGACATCTCCAATGAAAAAAAAGCCACCGGTATATCGCTGTTTACCGCAATGTTTTTTGCCATAGACAGAGTGAGTGCAGTTTTTCCCATACCAGGTCTCGCAGCAACTATAATTAAATCACTTGGCTGCCAACCCGATGTTAATTTATCGACCTTATCAAAACCGGATGGAATACCGCTTAGCCCTTCCTTGTTGGCTATTTCTTCAATTTTCTTCTTTGCCTGAATCACCAGACTCTGTGACGTTTCGGTAGACTTCTTAACGTTCCCTTGTGTTACTTCATACAGCTTTGCTTCTGCATTATCAAGTAAGTCAAATACGTCTTTGGTTTCGTCGTAGGCTTCTTCTATTATTTCGTTTGAAATTTTTATCAAACTTCTTTGAATAAATTTCTGAAGGATGATTCTGGCATGAAATTCTATGTGTGCAGAAGAAGAAACTCTTTGTGTCAAAGAGATCAGATAAAAATCTCCACCAACGATGTCCAATTTTTCATCCTTTCTAAGTTGACTGGAAACCGTTAATAAGTCAATGGGTTCGCTGTTTTCAAAAAGTTTAAAAATGGCTTCAAAAATAAAGCGATGTGCTTCCTTATAGAAAGCTTCAGGACTTAAAATATCTATTACTTCATCAACCCCTTTTTTGTCAATCATCATCGCTCCTAACACAACCTCCTCTAAATCAAGGGCTTGAGGCGGTATTTTTCCTTTTTCAAGGCTAATCAAATTACCTTTTTCTCTGGAATATCCTTTAACAGGGTTCGGCTGTTTCATAGCTTACGAAAGTAAAAAAACATCTCAGAAAAACCGACTGATTCGAGGCTTTCTATCTTAACATGTCATCAACATTTTAATTGTTGATAAGTATAAAAAGCTGTTAATAACACAAAAAAAACTGAAGCAACTCACTTCAGTTTTAAAAATGTTATTGTCTTTTACAGCATTAGTCTTTGTACACTCCCATTTGAGCATATTTTTCCATGCGCTGATTTACCAGTTCTTTTGGTGATAAGTTTTTTAGTTCGTCGTAATTTTTCTCAATGGCAGATCTTACGGCACTGAATGTTTTTTCCCTATTGGCATGTGCACCTCCCAATGGCTCTTTGATGATCTGATCAACCAATTTAAGACGTTTCATGTCTTTAGCAGTTAGCTTAAGCGCTTCTGCCGCTTGTTCCTTATATTCCCAGCTTCTCCACAATATACTGGAACAGGATTCGGGCGAAATCACCGAGTACCAGGTATTTTCAAGCATCAGAACACGATCTCCAACACCGATACCTAATGCTCCTCCGGAAGCACCTTCTCCAATAATCACAGTAATAATCGGAACTTTAAGTCTAGTCATTTCCAGAATATTCCTGGCGATAGCCTCACCTTGTCCCCTTTCTTCTGCTTCAAGACCTGGATATGCTCCCGGGGTATCGATCAGGGTCACCACAGGAATGCCAAATTTTTCTGCCGACTTCATTAGGCGCAGTGCCTTTCTGTAACCTTCTGGATTCGACATTCCAAAATTTCTGTACTGTCTGGTTTTTGTATTGTATCCTTTTTGTTGTCCAATAAACATATAGGACTGATCTCCAATTTTTCCTAAACCTCCAATCATGGCTTTGTCGTCCTTGACATTTCTATCGCCATGTAATTCCAAAAAAGTATCACCGCAAAGGGCTTTTATATGATCTAAAGTATAGGGCCTATTGGGATGCCGAGAGAGCTGAACCCTCTGCCAGGCCGTCAAATTTTTATAGATTTCTTTCTTAGTTTCCTCTAACTTTTTTTCAATCTGTTTACAGGTCTCGCTTACATCAATTTCACTTTCGTCGCCAATGACCATGCATTTCTGTAATTGATCTTCAAGCTCTTTTATAGGTAACTCAAAATCTAAGTATTCCATAATTCATGTTTAGTTAGTTAGCTGAAAATAAAGAATAGGAAAAGCATAAATGCCACTCCTCCTTTCGCAATGTCAAATGTACAATTTAATTTAAAAATTATACTTTTAATCTCCTCGCCCTTTTTTGTTTGATAAAGGCATCACCTATCACCACTGACAATATAATTAATGCTCCGATATAAAATTCTGTGCTCATTTTTTCCTTTTCAGGAAAAAGAACTATCGCAAGAATTATTCCATAAACTGGTTCAAGATTATAACTGAGAATGACAGTGTAGGGTGAGATGTGACGCATCACATCCACTGAAGCTATAAAAGCATAGGTGGTGCAAATGGAGGCAAGTATAAAAAGATATATCCAATCTGTCTTTTCTAAATTAAAAAAATCAGCTGATATTCCTCTGTATTGAGCGACTATGAAAACACTTAAAAAAAAGACCCCACTTAAAAATTCGTAGAAGGAGATAACTGATGCTTTGTGCTTTTTAATAAAACGTCCATTGATTACAGCAAACAATGTTGAAAAGAAGGCAGAGGCTAATCCGAGAAGGATACCATTGAGGTATCTGAGTTCGCTTTGTGTGATTAAAAACACGCCACAAATAACAAACAGACCAAACAATATCTCGTACGTCTTGACACGTCTTTTAAAAAAGATAGGTTCTATGAAGGAAGCAAAAAACGCACCTGATGAAAACATGGAAAGTGCAATGGATATATTGGCTTGCTTAATAGATTCAAAGAATGTAACCCAATGAAGTGCGATAATAACTCCTGCAATTGCAAAACCAAAAAAAGTACCTCGGCTGACCTTGAGATTTTTCTTTGTAATTCTCACAAACAAAAACATTAAAACTCCGGCTATGCTCATTCGATACCACACCAGATCAAGAGACCCTATTGAGATGAGTTCGCCTAAAATGGCGGTAAACCCAGCAACAAAGACCAGAAAATGAAGATGAAGGTAATTTTTAAAACTATCGCTTAGCATTAAAGAGGAGATAAACAGCCACAATACCAAAAACAAAATTGGGGAACCAAACTGCCACGAGAGGCGAAAAGTCAGATTGCTCGGCCATCACACCGAACACTTTATCAAAAAAGACGTATACCATGGCTATTGTAATTCCAAATGCCAGGTTTACGCCCATACCTCCCCTCCTTTTAATAGATGAAACAGAAACCGCAATGATCGTTAAAATAAAAACAGAGATCGGTAAGCTCCATTTTTTGTACAATACCACCTCATAACGACCTATATTAGAAGCTCCCCTGCTCTTTTCCTTTTCTATGAATTTGGTGAGTTCATTATATGGCAAGGTTTCCGCAATGTATTCCACAGGTGTTAAATCCTCCAGATCAAAAGTAAATAGCGTGTCTTTTCTCCTCGATGTAACGAAGTAATCGCCATTATCAGTAAAAGTGCGTTTGTGAAAATTAGTAAGTAAATAGCTCGTGTCCTCTTCCATGTATCTTATGTTATTGGCAAACATTTTATACTCGAGCTTGTTCCCATTGAAATGCTCCAGGGTAAAGTTTTGTCCCGTTTTGGTCTTCGGATTAAAAGAGCTTACATAAATGATATCCTGATCATTGATTTGCCGAAAGACATTCTGGGTTTGTTGAATTTTTCGGCCTTTTTTAAGGTAAGTGTATTTGAACTGATTAAATCCCCTGCTGGCCTCAGGTGCTAAAAACATTCCTAAGACGAGTGCGAGAACACCCACTATGGATGCTCCGATCATATACGGTCTTAGAAACCTGTAGAAGGAAACACCTGAGCTCAAAAATGCCACTATTTCTGTATTGTTTGCTAATTTAGAGGTAAACCAAATAACGGACAGGAACAGAAAAAGAGGAAACAATAAGTTAGCAAAATAGATGGTAAAGTCCAGGTAATACTTCGCTACAGCAGGAAAAGGAACGTTATTTTCCAATATCTTGCCAATTTTTTCTGCCAGATTCACGACAATCCCAATAGGAATGAAAAGAATAAGCATCATGAAAAAAGTGATCAAATACCTTTTTAAAATATACCAATCCAGAATTTTCATTTCCTATAGTCGCTTATCCATTTGTTTAACCATTTTCACTTTCCAGGATTTAAATGTTCCTTCGATGATCTGGCGTCTCGCTTCTCGCACAAGCCACAGATAAAAACCAAGGTTGTGTATCGTGGCAATTTGCTTACCCAGCATTTCATTAACCGTAAATAAATGACGAAGATAGGCTTTGGAATACTCCAAGTCCACATAAGTAATCCCCATCTCGTCTATTGGGGATAGATCATCGGCCCATTTTCTATTTTTAATATTTATGGTCCCGTGTGCTGTAAACAACATGCCATTTCTGGCATTTCGGGTCGGCATCACACAGTCAAACATATCCACCCCAAGAGCTATATTCTCCAAAATATTGATAGGGGTACCAACTCCCATGAGATAACGCGGTTTGTCCTCTGGTAGTATATCACATACCACTTCTGCCATTTCATACATCTCTTCAGCAGGTTCACCAACCGAGAGTCCACCTATAGCATTGCCATGAGCCTCCTTACCGGCAATGTATTCAGCAGAAGCCTTTCTGAGATCTTTGTAGGTACTGCCCTGTACAATTGGAAAAAAAAATTGTCTGTGGCCATACAAAAAAGGCAGATCCTTTAGGTGCGTTATGCAGCGCTCGAGCCAACGATGTGTCATTTGCATGGACCGTTTTGCATAGTTATAATCACACGGATAGGGAGTACACTCATCAAAGGCCATGATAATATCGGCGCCAATGAGTCGTTGAATTTCCATCACATTTTCAGGCGTAAAAAAGTGGGTGCTGCCATCGATGTGTGACTTAAACTTAACTCCCTCTTCTCTGATCTTTCGGTTATCAGATAAAGAATAGACCTGGTAACCTCCCGAATCTGTGAGAATATTGCGATCCCAGTTCATAAACTTGTGAAGACCACCTGCCTTTTTTAAAATAGGAGTCTGCGGTCGTAAATAAAGATGATAGGTATTTCCTAAGATGATATCCGGATCAATATCATTTCGCAATTCCCGCTGATGTACACCCTTTACTGTTCCAAGTGTACCAACCGGCATGAATATAGGCGTTTCAACTATACCGTGATCCGTTTTAAGCAATCCTGCCCTGGCCTTAGTTTTTGTGTCCTTTGATATCAGGCTAAAATCCATGAAGTTTTGGAATTGGAGCAAATATAAAGAACTCGTTAAGCATAAATCTACAATCTATTGTAAATTGTTAGTAATTGACTGTATTCGTTGATAAATGGGCCATTTCACACTTTGTCACCCTGCATAAAACAACTATTTTTGTGGCTTAAATTTCAAAAAACACAATATGTTGGAAACAAAGGAACTTGAAGCAATCACCACTCAGGTACGGCGCGATATTTTGCGCATGGTTCATAAGGTAAATTCCGGCCACCCTGGAGGTTCGTTGGGTTGTACCGAATTTTTTGTCACCCTTTATAACAATTTTTTAGAGCGAAAGGATACATTTGATATGAACGGTGTTGGTGAAGACCTTTTCTTTTTATCCAACGGTCATATATCCCCTGTATATTACAGCGTGCTGGCCAGAACTGGTCATTTTCCAATTGAAGAACTCAACACCTTCAGGCTAATTGATTCAAGACTGCAAGGCCACCCCACAACTCATGAGGGACTTCCTGGTGTAAGAATTGCTTCGGGTTCTCTCGGTCAGGGCTTGTCCGTTGCCATTGGTGCCGCACTGACCAAAAAATTAAATAAGGATGAACACCTGATATATAGTTTACATGGTGATGGTGAATTACAGGAAGGGCAAAACTGGGAAGCCATAATGTATGCTGCAGGAAACAATGTAGACAACCTCATTGCAACCGTAGACTTAAATCATCAACAGATTGATGGATCCACTGATGACGTACTGCCCATGGGCAATCTTAGAGCAAAGTTTGAAGCCTTTGGTTGGGATGTGATTGAAGTGGAAGAAGGAAACAGTATTGATGCCATCTCGGAGGGACTTAGCAACGCAAAATCCCGAACCGGCAAAGGAAAACCCGTATGTATCTTATTGAAAACAGTGATGGGTAATGGAGTTGATTTTATGATGCACACTCACGCCTGGCACGGCAAAGCACCCAACGATGAGCAACTGGCAAGTGGATTAGCACAAAATCCGGAAACTATTGGTGATTATTAAACTTATTGCAAACAGATTACAGCTTAGACAAAGATGAAAATATATACAAACTCAGGAAGTAAAGACACAAGATCTGGTTTTGGTGCCGGACTTACGGAGCTAGGACAGAAAAATGAGAACGTCGTAGCCCTATGCGCAGACTTAACCGGTTCTCTAAAAATGGATGACTTTAAAGCCAATCATCCTGAACGTTTCTTTCAGGTTGGGATTGCCGAAGCCAATATGATGGGAATCGCAGCAGGGCTTACCATAGGAGGGAAAATTCCATTTACTGGTACTTTTGCCAACTTCTCAACAGGACGCGTTTATGACCAAATACGTCAAAGCATCGCATACTCTGGAAAAAATGTCAAAATCTGCGCTTCTCATGCCGGGGTTACACTTGGAGAAGATGGTGCTACCCATCAGATCCTTGAAGATATTGGTCTTATGAAAATGTTACCCGGAATGACGGTGATCAATACCTGTGATTTTAATCAGACCAAAGCTGCTACTATTGCCATCGCTGAGTACGACGGACCCGTATACTTGCGATTTGGAAGACCAAAAGTACCTAATTTCACAAGTGCAACAGAGCCGTTTGTTATTGGTAAGGCGCTTCAGCTCAACGAAGGAAGGGATGTAACCATTGTAGCGACGGGACACCTTGTTTGGGAAGCTCTTGAGGCTGCAAAAGAACTTATTAATAGTGGTATCACTGCCGACGTGATTAATATTCACACCATCAAACCCCTGGATGAAGAGGCTATCTTATCCTCTGTGCGTAAGACAGGTTGTATTGTCACAGCTGAAGAACACAACTTTTTAGGAGGATTGGGTGAGAGCGTTTCGAGAGTATTGGCCAAGAACCTGCCTGCCCCTCAGGAGTTCGTAGCAACAAACGATACGTTTGGTGAGTCCGGGACTCCTGCACAACTGATGGCCAAGTACGGATTGGATAAAACAGCCATTATGAAAGCTGTTATGAAAGTAGTGCTCAGAAAATAAGTTCTTACTGTTGTCGTTATATTAATCAATCAGCTCAAAAACGACAATTCATGAATAACTTACTCAAACTGGGATTCATTTGTGCATTATTACCAATGTTCCTCCAATCTCAGTCAGGAACTGGTTGGGGTCTTAGAGGTGGTATAAATTACGGTTCTAGCGGAGACATCTTTAATAGTATTACAGAATCTGTTCAGAATCCAGATGAAAACCTGGGCTGGCACCTCGGCTTTTACGGTAAAATTGGAAACCGCCTTTACCTACGTCCGGAGCTAGTATATACAAGCCTCAATTCAGACTATAGTAATAACAAGTTCAAAATGCAAAAACTGGATCTTCCGGTGTTGGCAGGATTTAATATCATTGGACCTCTTCACCTATTTATAGGACCGGCATTTCAGTACATTCTGAATACGGACCTCGAAGAGTTTTCGTTAACCGATGTTGAAAATGATTTTACGATTGGTTTCAATGTCGGTTTAGGAATAAATTTAGGTCGCCTTGGAATTGATTTGCGCTACGAAAGGGGCTTCTCAGAAAATAATGCCGGAATTATCGATTCAAATTTCATTGATGACCTGGTGGGCGATATATTGATCGGCAGGATCGACACGCGCCCCCAACAGCTGATTATTAGCGTCTCGTACAATTTATACTAAAAAAAGCCGCTTTTTGCGGCCTTTTTTATTCGTTATCTTCATTGGATTCTGTTTCCTCAGGATCTAAATACTTAGGGATCCCATTCACTCCAATATCATTGGTAGGATCTCCATCGCCGTCAATATCCTCATTTCTGGTAAGCACCCCATCTCCATCATCATCCACATCAATGTAATTTGGAAGACCATCTTCATCCGTATCGTCATCAAACACACTAAGATTGTTATCCAAGTCTTCTCTGTCAGATTCTATAAGATCGTTGTCATGATCAATGGTGTTCGCCTGGTAGAGCTCAAACTTAAAAATCAGGTTAGAATAAGGTGCTATAGCTCCCTGTTGTCTTGAATAATAGCATAAGCCTGAGGGTAAGAACATAACACCAAATCCATAATTGTTGTAACTGGTAGTACCGTCTCCATTACCAACAAAGTTTTGGGCTGGTCTAAACCTTGGTATAACCCGTCTCCATCCCTCGATCACGCCGCCACCTCCGGCGGTTACCATTGGTAAATCCTCCGGGGTGATCACAAAATCGAATACCTCACCATCCTGTTCGAACCCCTCATAAACAATTCTGACCTCATCGGTAAAGCTGGGTTGTGGCTCTCCGCCACCCTGATTTAAATTTAGAATATAATAGGTGTATTCGGTATCCTCGAACAAATTAGGATCTACAATAGTTTCCAGATCCTCACTTTCAATAAGCAGTGTATGTCCCTCTGGCACAATAGGGTTTCCATTCCCATCCAATTCCGCCTGAGTGATCACAATATCATTAGTTCCAAGGTTGGGCTCAGAAGCTAAAAAGTCTGAATTATAGTAGTGAGTGTTTAGATACTCCAGTAAGGAATCATTATCCACTATTTGCTGCTCCCCTCGGTCGCGTTCTACAAAATCTACATCACCCGGATCGTCATCATCATTACAGGCAATAATCAATACCATACAAAAGAGTATTGAGAATAAATTTTTAATCTTCATCTGAACTGTTTCTAAGTACCAGAATACTTCTCTAAAGTATCCTTTTAAATTAAGGTGCAAGATACAATATTATCTATTTTTGCATAGTGCTAAAAATGAATAAATGATCCTTATCAGATGCGAGTAGATAAATACCTTTGGTGCGTACGGTATTACAAAACCAGAAATCAGGCTTCAGAAGCCTGTAAAAAGGGCCAAGTACGTATCAACGATTCCATTACTAAACCAGGTAAGGAAGTATTTATTTCTGATCAGATTACCGTCCGAAAGAACCAGATCAATTACAAACTCAGAGTTCTCGACATACCACCTAATCGAATAGGCGCTAAACTGGTTGATATCTATCGGAAAGACGAAACACCATCTGAAGAATTTAACACCCAAGAACTGTTGAAGCTTGCAAAAGAGCATTACCGAAAAAAAGGATTGGGACGACCTACAAAGAAAGATCGTCGAGACCTGGATGAATACACTGATTGGGATGACAAAGTTTGATCAAAATTTTTGGACCGAGCGCTATAAGAATAAATCGACCGGCTGGGATTTGGGTAAACCTTCTTCGCCTTTAGTCAATTATATTGATTCTATTAAGTCTAAAGATCTTAAAATACTGATTCCGGGAGCAGGAAATGCGTATGAGGCAGAGTACCTCTGGAGTAAAGGTTTTAAAAACATTTACCTTATAGACATTGCAGAACCACCACTGGACAATCTTCGGAAAAGGCTTCCTGAACTACCCGAAACACAAATAATCCGTCAGGATTTTTTCGACCATGAGGCATCTTATGACCTAATTCTGGAACAAACATTTTTTTGTGCTCTGGACCCAAACTTAAGATTCTCCTACAGAGACCATACAAGTGCTCTTCTTTCGAGAAACGGTATACTTGCAGGTGTTTTGTTTGATTTCCCTCTCACCAAGTCAGGACCACCATTTGGAGGTAGTATAGCTGAATACAGGAAACTATTTCAATCCAGTTTTTTCATAAAAACGCTGAAACCTTGTTATAATTCAGAACCTTCCAGAGATGGTAAGGAACTGTTTTTTATCTTTGAAAAAAATTAACCCAGGCTTGGAAAATATTATTCTCAACCATCAGGAAATTAAACACCGAATTAAGCGCATCGCATACCAGATTTATGAAAGTAATGCCAACGAGAAAGAACTGATCATTGCAGGAATTGAGCCCAATGGTTATTTACTTGCAAGACAGTTAAAACAGCAGCTGGACAGTATTTCAAGTATCGAATCGGTGTTGTGTAAAGTAACAGTGAATAAAGATCGCCCTTTAGAACCTGTAGTCACCAGCCTTAACTCCGATGCTTATAAAAACAAGGCTATCGTCCTGGTAGATGATGTTCTTAACTCAGGAACCACTCTGATCTATGGCATAAAGCATTTTCTTGAAGTACCCCTAAGGCGATTCAAAACTGCCGTTCTTGTTAATAGAAACCACAAAAAATATCCTGTAAAAGCTGATTTTAAAGGTATCTCCCTCTCTACCTCCTTACATGAACACGTGCATGTAAATTTATCTAAACAACCTTATCAGGCTTATCTCGATTAGAAAAGTAATTGCTGTAAATCACTCACAACTTCTGAAGCAGTTTTTTGATTTACATCAATGATATGATCCGCTTTATTATAGTAATTCTGCCGCTCGAAAAGATGTTTCCCAATAAATTCCATTAAGTCTTGGTCAGTGTTCAGGTGGCTGATCATCGGTCTATATTGTTTTTCTTTTTGAAGTCGTTGAAACAGCGTGGTAACTGATGCTCTTAAATAAACAGTCGGGATCCCACTTTCTTTTATCAGGTCCAAATTATGTCCATAGCAAGGAGTACCACCACCTAAAGCCATGATTATTTCCTGATCTTTTTGTAACTGTTCCCTGAGGTACTCCGTCTCCTTTTTTCGAAAATATATTTCACCTTTAATGTCGAAAATCTCCGGGATGCTCATTGACTCTCTTTCAGCGATTAAGCTATCAAGGTCGATGAAATGGTATCCCATTTCATGCGCAAGCAACTGACCTATAGTGGTTTTCCCAGATCCCATGTAACCCATCAGAATAATCATATATCAAGCTGTTTTAAGTATATCATGTACATCCATATAAAGAGGGTAAAAAAACAAAAATTAAAAATTAAAATTTCCATGGAATTATAAATTAAACATTTTATATTTGCACCCTCATTTAGAGCACTGCTCTATGACCGGGTAGCTCAGTTGGTAGAGCATCTCCCTTTTAAGGAGAGGGTCCTGGGTTCGAGCCCCAGCCCGGTCACAAAAGTTAAGTTCTGACACTTAACTTTTTTTTTATCTTTATTTCACTTTTTTGCGCACGTGGCGGAATTGGTAGACGCGCTGGCTTGAGGGGCCAGTGACCGTTTAGGTCGTGGAAGTTCGAGTCTTCTCGTGCGCACTTCTTTTAATTCTTGAAATTCTTTGTTTACATCCTCTATTCAGAAAAGTTTGATTGTTTTTATTAAGGTCAAACCAAAAACCTTGCAGATAGAATTGAGCGTCATAATAATGGCTACGAAAAATCAACAGCTGCTTACAGGTCTTGGACACTTGTTTGGTCTACTACCAAATCAACACGATCTGAAGCTGTCGCTTTAGTGTTAAAATTAAAGAACCTTTCCCATCGACGACTCAAGGAATTTATTTCTAAGTACTCTTGAGTGCTGACCGAAGCGTCAGCATTCGAGTCTTCTCGTGCGCACTTATTAACTCAATCTCAAAAGTACATTCTGTACACAACATTCGGAGTGATTCCCAGCGAAACTCTCGAAAACTGAAGAATATCGCCTTCCTCATCGATCCGAAAATAATTATTAATGATATTCGCCCTATCCGTAATATTCCAGATAGAAGCACCAGCTTCTGCTCTGAAAGTTTTACTAATTTTAAACTTATAGAGCGCCGAAGCATCTAACCTAAAATAATCCCGTATTCGATTATTATTGGCATTATCAAAATTGATATCCCCATCAACAATCTCATCCCCTTCAACAGGAATCGAGGTTGGCTTTCCAATTCTGTAATTAAATCCTGCCGAAACATTCCAGTGCTCATTACTAAAGGTACTTCCTAAGTTGACCGAATGATTTATATCGAAATTACTTGGGAAATCAATCTCTTCTAGGGAGTCAAAGGTGTAGGTATTGTAAATATAAGAGTAGCTCAACCAATTGCTGAAGTTATTGATTTGCTTTCTTAATAAAAGCTCCACTCCAAGCGCCTCATAGCTACCTTTTTCTCTAGCAAATTCATATTTAGTGGTAAAACTTTGACTCTGAGTAGTAATTCCATCAACATTTTTATAGTAAAACTGACCGTCTAACAACCATCCGTTTTTTCTGTAAGTTAAGCCCAGAGAAGCCTGTTTACTTCTTAATATTGGAATGGAATCATTATCTGTTAATTGCCATCGCCTCTTCTCTATTCCTAAAAAATCATTCTGGAAATTTATGATCTGGGAAATATTCTGATGTTTGAACTCCCCTAAGACTTCAACCTGTAAATTATCGTTGATAGATTTTCTAACGCTGAGCCTAGGTTCTACAATAACCTTATCGAATTTCTCTAAGTAGTTAGTTCTTATACCACCTCGTGCCGCCCAACCATTATCCAAATTATTGTACCACAACTGTCCATAAACAGCATGCTCCCTTAAAACTTCCTCGTCTCGACGCGTAAATACCGGTTCATCGATCTGGTTGAGATTAACGACCTCAGTTTCTGTAAAATCATAACCGTAACTTAGTTGCCAACTCGGCTTGTTATGCATGTTTTCAATTTTTAAACGGGTTTCAGTCACTCTATTCTCCTGGGTGAATAACTGTTCCTGAACCACGTCGGCATTAGCCGCATCTAATTGATAATTTGAATTATAGAGGTTAATACGGGTATTAAATCCAGTATTCCATTGTCTTTCATAGTCTAAAGCAAGCCCCAATGAACTTTGAGAAACCGAACTTTCTCGGGTTCGCGTCACTTCCTCAAAATTTCCCGACTCGTCAAAACTTAAATCATTGCTGTTGTGAATAAAACTCAATCTCAGTAAGTCTTTTGGTGACATCTGATATAACCAGCGCAGAGATACGTCATAAAAGCTAAAGGTTTCATCTGTATTGAAAACCTCACCTTCATTATTTTCAATTTCAGTATCCTGTGTTATCCGGTCAAAATACACCTGGTAGGTTGGCGTTCTAGCCAAATCATCTAAGGAAGTCCTCGCGGCTACTTGTAAGGACGATTTTGAGCCAATTGGAATATTGGTAAATAATTCGGCGTTGATAAAGTTAAGACCCGCCAGACCTTCAAACTCAGAATTTACCTCCTGTTCTGTTCGCATGCTAATGGTACCGGATACTCCTTCGCTTAGACTTGCATCCGTTCCGTTGAGCATAACCCTGGCCGTTTGTGTCATATTAGGATTGAAACTCGATATCAATCCAAAGAAATGGCCCGTTTGAAACATTCTTATGTCATCCCATAGTATGAGATTCTGATCATTAGAACCTCCTCTTATATTGAGGTTTGAAACTGTTTCGTCTATACTAATGATACTGGGCAGAGATTGCACAGTCTGCAAAACATCAGATTCTATAAGTCCGGGTAGAAGACTAAATTCCGTATAATCTATAGACGTGGTCCAATCCTCTTCCTTATCAATACCTTTTACTAAATACGACTTGATCAGGACCGTATTCATCACTAGCTCTTCCTCTATCATTTTAATCACTGCGCACTGCTCTCTATTAAAAGTTCCCGCAGGTTGTGCTATGGTTTTGAAACCAATAAACCTAATGGAAATAGTATCTTTAGCAGAGCCAACTAATATTTCAAAATACCCCTCATCAGTACTAACGGCATTACTGGTTCTGCTGCTTATAGTCGCCCCTTCAAGAGCTAATTCAGTCATACGGTCTATGAGATATCCACAAACTTTAAATGGTTTGGAAATGGTAATTATAGCATCGCTAACAAACCTGAAAACAAGATCTGTTTGTGTTCTGAGAAAGTCAATTTTTTGCTCTAGGGAAGTAAGGTTGTCTGGAATAGGAGAAACGCGCAGCTCTTCAAATATACTGCGTTCGTAATTGAAAATAACCTTGTGCTCTGTTTGTATCTTTTCAAGCACCGAAAGGAATGACAATGACTCGTTTTTATCATCGTATTCCTGGGCATTTAAACATATACAAACTAGACCAATAAGTAGGTATAGGGCATTTCTAATTACGGGCATCCTCTAGTTTAACTTTTGTATCGCTCTGGATATCAAAAGTTAAATGTAGGGGATTTGTTACGGATTTTAAAGCATTTTCTAAATTATTGTGCTCAAACGCTCCCGTAAAGCGTTTTGAAGAATCGCCGTTATATATGATTTCTATGCCATACTGACTTTCAAGCTCGTCAATAACAGATTCTAAACTGGCGTTATCAAACACACTCATATTCTTTAACCACACAGGTTCTGCAATGGCAATCTTTTTGATTTCAAAAGTCCCGCCAGAACGTATAGTTGCTTCATTACCAGCAGGTAAAAGCGTTTTTTGATCACCTGAACTTACCTCAACCAATCCCTCGTAGCAAGCCACAACCAACACATCGTTTTTAGCATTCACATTAAACTCGGTACCGAGGACACTTACAACACCCAATTCAGTGACAACATCGAAACGCTGGCCTTTTTCAACATCAAAGAACGCCTCTCCATCTAATTGAATAGATCGTTTATTATCCCATTTAGTACTGTTGTAACTGATTTGAGATAGCTCATTTAAATTCACCACGGAATTATCTGGTAATTCAATAACTTCGTTTTGAGCATATTGCGTCTCAAATGCATCAATATTCTGATTAAAGACAAACATATATACCGTAATTGCAACAACCAGTACGGCTGCTATTCTCAAGGTAAACTGCTTCCAGTTTAAACTCCTGGGCTGATCATCTTTTTGCAGCTGCTGTTTAAATTCGTTAAATGGCAAGACTTCCTTATTGTTGATCCGGGCAGAAAATCGTTGCGCTTCATCAATGATCTCACGGTATAAAGCAGCATCATCTAATTCATTAAATGAAGTGGTCTCTGCCTCAGTCAAGTCATCGCGCAACCATTTTTTTATTAAATCTTGATTATCCATAACATGTATTCTTATTTCTAAAACAACTCACTTTTAAAATGTCCCAAACATTTTTTCAACAATTTTAAAAAAGTGCTGTTCTACTACTAAAACAACTTACTTCTAAAAAGTCCCAAACTTTTTTGAAAAAATTTTGAAAAAGTTGTCGTTCTACTATTTAAACAACTCAAATTCAACTTGTCCCAAACTTATTTTTGTTTGAGTTCTTCTAATTGACCCTTCAATGCTTTCATTGCGGCATAGATCCTATGCTCGGCAACTTTTTTGGTGATACCTAAACTTTCTGCGACCTCATTATGGGTCTTACCATCTACCTTATTTAGTAAAAAGGCTGCCCTCTCCTCTTCCTTTAATCCGGCCAGGGCGCGTTCAAAACGTTTTGAAAATTCTTTTTTGCGCAACACAAACTCAGGAGACTCGTTAGTGTAGTCTTTAGGTTTAACTTCCTTATACTTTAATTTCACCTTTTGATGCTTTACCTCGTTAAGCATAAGATTATTCGCTGTCGTATAGACGAAAGATCTGGCAGCCTCGGGACTTACCTTACCACAATTCTCCCACAGTTTAATAAAGGCCTCCTGCACCTTATCCGACGGATTTAAATTGTCTCCATATTTATAATAGAAGATGTTACTAAGGTCCTGTGCATGTTTTTCATAGATTTTTGAAAAACGTATTTCTTCGCATACGTTATCGTGTAAAGATTTTTGCACTCGTTGGTTTTTGGAGTTTGTTTAACGAATTTATAAAATAATGACAATTTTTTTGGGAGTTTTTAAACTTCAGTTGTTTTAGTTATAAACAGAGTAATCATAAAACCCCAAATTATTATGAAAACGTCTCTAAATGAAGCCTTAGTGCAACTAAAATTGAGCGATGCTTATGTTCCCTTCAATATTGAGGAAGTTCTGATGCATACAAGATTGGCCAAAACCAATTACTTGCGTTCTAAAGTGGTTTCTATTTCCGAAAACGTGATTAAAAATCCAGAGAATTTAGACAACCACTTTCAGCTGAGCCGCTCCTTAAGTGAGCTCGACTTGTTACTAACTGCCTAGAACTCTTAGGCCGAGAAGTAATAAATAAGTCTCGATGCACAATTAATGATAAAGTTAAACCCCAATAACTATGTACACTAACTTAAACAGCACGATCACCCAACTAAAACTAAACTTAGTTTACGGTGAGCCTGGTTTAGAAGATGTCTTGCAAAGTATCGAAAGTCTTAACCTACTTTATTCTAAAACAGTCTAAAACTATAATCAAACGCTAACTATCCTTTTTGCCCCTAATCTACCATAGTTCGAAATGATTGAAAGTATTGAATACAAAACCCTTTATGCCATCCATACCATGACCATGGATAAAAAGGATGAACTGCAAAAATGTGAAGCAAAGTTGACCGTTTTGCAAGATAAAATTAACTTGAACCCGGAAAACAGGGTTGTTGAGTACAAATATTTCCTTGCAAAATTGCGCTGCGATCAATTAAAACGCACCATTCAGGAACTATGGACCATCGAAAAAGAACTGAGGTATAAGACAACACTGATCCAAATTAACCGTTTACAGGCTTCTTAAGCCTTGATTAATTGTTATTGATAATGGTCGTTATTAAAAATTATAAAAGGCTCTTCACTGCCTTCTTTCTGTTCATTTTTGTTATTACGTTCTCTTGTAGAACTGAGGACGATTTAGTTATTACTCCCGATTCAAATGTTCAGTTAACTGACGACTCCCTTCTGGCCGAGCTGATGCGTCGCGTTGCTTATAAAGACGGATCTCATGATAACATTGTTGATCAGAACAGCAGTCTTACCATAGAACTCCCTTTTTCTCTTACTGTCAATAATATTGATCTGGAAATTATCGATGATACGGGTTACGATCAAGTAGAAGCGATCATAGAATCCTCCGACGATGATGAGGATGAGATCCTAATAAACTACCCGATTACGGTTCTTCAACCCGACTATAAGCGCATTGATCTTAATTCCGACGAGGATCTTGAAGCACTATCAAACGATAATACCAACTCAGAATTTGACGAAGATATTGAGTGTGTGGATTTTCAATACCCTCTCAATCTTACTTTTTTTAACGAAAATACAGAACTCTTTGATGCACTCAATCTAACCAAAGACGAAGAGGTTTTTAACTTTCTAAGAGATTTGGATGGTTTTTCAATTGTTGAACTGGAGTTTCCGGTGACCCTTATTTATGGTGATGATACTACAGCAACTACCAACTCAGTTGATGAATTAGCTATGGCTATTGATAATGCCGATGGCACCTGTGATGAAGATGATGATGTTGATTTTGATGATGATGACTGTGATGACTGTACCACCGATGAATTGAACTTCATTGTTGATGAGTGCACAGCATGGAGAATAGAATACCTTACGAGAGGCGAAAACAATCTGAGTGATGGGTATCAGAATTATATACTTAGCTTTAATAATGACGGCACCTTGGTGGCCACGGAAGATACAGACACCTTTAACGGAACCTGGTCGAGCTCTGGTGATGCCAACGATATTCGTATTGAAATTAATTTTACTTCATTAACAGATCTAAATGCCAACTGGAGAGTCAGCGAAATTCGCCAGGAAACAGATGTCTATGAGATTGAACTGCGATTTGATAACGATGAGATGCGATTGGTTAGCAATTGTAGCGATGACGATGGAGACGGTGTTATTGACCTGGAAGATAATTGTCCGGATGCCCTTAATCCTGACCAAAGCGATACAGATGGTGACGGCCGGGGTGATGCCTGCGATAATTGCCCTAGTACAGCCAATTCGGACCAAATGGACACAGATGGGGATGGTATAGGTGATGCTTGCGATCCACAGGACGATACCGATACAGATGGGGATGGGGTAATTGACCTATTCGATAACTGTCCCGATACAGCCAATCCCGGTCAGGCCGATGTCGATGGTGACGGTCTGGGTGATATTTGTGATCCACAGGATGATACCGATACAGACGGAGATGGTATCATAGATATCAACGACAACTGTCCGGATACCGCTAATCCAGACCAGGAGGATTTAGATAATGATGGTATTGGAGACGTTTGTGATCCTCAGGACGATACTGATACCGACGGTGACGGCGTTATAGATCTCGTTGATAATTGTGTGAACACACCTAATCCTTCACAAACGGATACTGACGGGGATGGCATAGGAGATGCCTGTGATAACTGTCCTACTTCAGCCAATCCGGACCAGGCCGATGCCGATGGTGACGGAGTAGGTGATGTGTGTGACAACTGCCCTACTACAGCCAATCCGGACCAGGCGGATACCGACGGAGATGGTGTAGGTGATGTTTGTGATAATTGTCCAACTACAGCTAATAGCAACCAGATTGATACAGATGGTGACGGTGTGGGCGATATCTGCGATAACTGTCCTTCCATATCTAATCCTAGCCAGTCTGATTTTGATGGTGATGGAATAGGTGATTTCTGTGATTCTCAGGACGATACTGATTCTGACGGGGATGGTGTTATTAACAGCCTTGATAACTGCCCGTTTATTCCCAACCCTGATCAAACCGATACCGATGGAGATGGACAAGGAGATGCTTGTGATTCACAGGACGACACTGATACAGATGGCGATGGCGTGATTGACATTAATGATAATTGCCCGAGCACTCCTAACCCTGATCAGACCGACACCGATGGAGATGGTATCGGCGATGTATGTGATAACTAGCATTAAAAAACACCTCGAAAATTAAAGAAATCCATTCCACTACCAGCCATAAATAAGGCCCACTAAACCACCAATTTAAAGAATGAAAATGGCTGCCTGTACCATATTGAGGCACTAATAAGTTCTCTGTAGGCTTACATTGATGGGTTTTTTAACGAAAAAAAAACTTTATTAACATACTGATATACAGTTATTTGTAAATTATTATGTTGATTTTAGAAAAATAATTCATTTTTTTTGGGGAGTTTTTAAACTTCAGTTGTTTTAGTTATAAACAGAGTAATCATAAAACCCCAAATTATTATGAAAACGTCTCTAAATGAAGCCTTAGTGCAACTAAAATTGAGCGATGCTTATGTTCCCTTCAATATTGAGGAAGTTCTGATGCATACAAGATTGGCCAAAACCAATTACTTGCGTTCTAAAGTGGTTTCTATTTCCGAAAACGTGATTAAAAATCCAGAGAATTTAGACAACCACTTTCAGCTGAGCCGCTCCTTAAGTGAGCTCGACTTGTTACTAACTGCCTAGAACTCTTAGGCCGAGAAGTAATAAATAAGTCTCGATGCACAATTAATGATAAAGTTAAACCCCAATAACTATGTACACTAACTTAAACAGCACGATCACCCAACTAAAACTAAACTTAGTTTACGGTGAGCCTGGTTTAGAAGATGTCTTGCAAAGTATCGAAAGTCTTAACCTACTTTATTCTAAAACAGTCTAAAACTATAATCAAACGCTAACTATCCTTTTTGCCCCTAATCTACCATAGTTCGAAATGATTGAAAGTATTGAATACAAAACCCTTTATGCCATCCATACCATGACCATGGATAAAAAGGATGAACTGCAAAAATGTGAAGCAAAGTTGACCGTTTTGCAAGATAAAATTAACTTGAACCCGGAAAACAGGGTTGTTGAGTACAAATATTTCCTTGCAAAATTGCGGTATGATCAACTAAAATCCACGCTACAAGAATTGTGGAACATCGAAAAAGAACTGCGATATAAGAGAAAACTGAAACAAATTAGTATCTTACAAGCCTCATAATTAAAGATTAGCCCCAAATCTAAAAACTTTAATTATGAAAATAACCAACAAAAGGTCGTCAACAATCTTATGCCTACTAGCATTTCTCGTTTGTTTTTCTTGCAAAACTGAGGATGACTTTATTTCAACTCCTTCTTCTGATGTCCAGTTAGCTCATGATTCTGTGTTGGCAGATCTGATGAAAAGAGTGGCCGTTAAGGATGGTTCGCTTGATAATATCATCGATAAAAACAGTAGTCTAAGCATTGAACTTCCAATCTCAGTTACTGTTAATGCTGTTGAAGTAGAAATAATTGATAGTAATGGTTTCAGGACAGTTGAAGACATCATAGAGGCATCTGATGAGGACGAAGATGAGATCCTAATAAATTACCCGATTTCTGTGATCCTTGCTGATTACTCGCGCATGGAGCTTGGCTCTGATGATGAATTGCAGGCCCTAACAGACGACACTACCAATTCTGAAAATGATGAGGATATTGAATGTGTGGATTTCCAGTATCCACTTACTGTTTCGTTTTTTAATGAAAACAGTGAGCTTTTTGACATACTCGATCTAAATAGCGACAAAGAGGTCTTTGATTTCATAAGAAACCTGGATCAGTTTTCAATTGTTTCGGTGGAATTTCCCATTACAGTTGTATTGAGCGATGCCTCTACACAGCAAGTAAATTCAGTCAATGAGTTATCAAGCATTATCGAAAATGCCGATGGAACCTGTGATGAAGATGATGATATTGATTTTGACGATGATGACTGCGACAGTTGTACCACCTCACAACTTAATTTTGTTCTTCAGGAATGTGATAACTGGGGCATAGCTCGACTGGAGCGAGATGGTGATGATCTCAGCGATGATTACCAGAATTACGCTCTCTCGTTCAGTACTGATGGATCAGCTGAAGCCATAGAAGATGCCGATGTCTTCAATGGTAATTGGAGCAGCTCTGGTGATGCTAATACTATTCTTCTAAATCTTAATTTCAACTTACTAGCCGATATAAGCGCAGAATGGCGCCTTAGCGAAATCCGTCAGGAATCAGATATCCACGAAATTGTGCTGCGAAATGGAAATGATAAAATGAGATTAGTTCGCAATTGCGACGACGATGACGATGACGATGATGATGATGATGATGATGATGACGATGATGATGATGATGATGATGATGACGATGATGATGATGATGACGACGATGATGATGATGACGATGATGACGACGACGACGACGATGATGACGATGATGACGATGATGATGACGATGATGACGACGAGGATTAAAGTAGATTTTGTAATCACCAACTCAATAGACAATCTACGCAAAGTGAACATCTTCTGCGGAGATTTTTTGTTTCCGTTATGGGATCTCGCAACTCAAGGAGCGGAAGTGCGGTTGATGACCCAACCCGCTACATGATTCTTCCTGTCTTCCTGGTAAGAAAGGTTTAGCTAAGAATCACAAAGGTCCTTATCATAAGGTCTTACTGGCCAAGGTCAGGAACCGATACTCCAATTGAAGTAGTGAAAATATTTATAAATCAATCACTCTGGCCTCCCCATGGTTTTTTAATACCTACTTTAGATTTTGGCAGAGCCTATACCAGATACTCACAGATATGAGACTGGCAACTCTACTCTCATACCGAAGATCTGCAAAGGAGCCTTTATTTAAATTTTGTTAATTATACAGTAGTTGTCGCCTAAAAGATTAACTTTGTTTAACCATTTATCTTAATAAATGAACAACATCAAGAACACGTTTAGCATTAAAGATCTTGAGAATTTGACAGGTATCAAGGCACACACCATACGCATTTGGGAAAAACGCTATAACCTATTAAATCCCAAAAGAACCGAAACCAATATTAGGTTCTACGACCTAGCCAATTTCCAAAAATTGCTGAACGTTAGTTATCTTAACAACAACGGATACAAAATCTCCAAAATTGCCACTTTAGATGAGCACGAAATCCCTGTTTTAGTTCGAGAGATCGCATCTCAGAATAATATAGAATCACACGCCATCAATGCGTTTAAACTCTCAATGTTGAACTTCGATCAAGTTCTTTTTTACAATACCTACGAAGGTTTATTAAAGGAAAAGAGTTTCGAAGACATTTTTAAAGATGTATTCATACCCCTTCTCACAGAAATAGGGTTGCTTTGGCAAACCAACACGATTACACCAGCACATGAGCATTTCCTGACCACTTTTATCAGGCAAAAAATCCTCATTAATACTGAAAAAATACAGTCAAGAGCACAACAGAATTCAAAAAAATCCTTTGTTCTTTATCTTCCAGATAATGAAATACATGAACTAGGATTGCTGTTTATTAATTACATGGTAGTAAAAAAGGGGTATCATTCCATCTTTTTGGGACAAAGCGTTCCCATTGACAGTCTTAAAGACCTACTCAATTATTACGATGACCTAGTCTTTATCTCATATTTCACAGTTCAACCTGACAAAGATTCAATTAATCAGTATGTAAAGGACTTTTATCAAATGATATTAGAAAACTCGAAGGCTGAATTCTGGATTCTTGGGAGAATGCTTAACAGCTTAAATTTAGATGTACTCCCTAAAAAAATAAGAACGTTCAAATCAATAGATTCGTTGCTGCAAGCTTTTTAAGTATGAAAAAAAAGATTATCATTATAGGATCAGGATTTTCCTCACTCTCAGCCGCTTGCTACTTGGCTAGAGAAGGCAACGAGGTGACCATATTTGAGAAAAATAAGACCATTGGTGGAAGAGCAAGGCAATTGATTAAAGACGGTTTTACGTTTGACATTGGACCCAGTTGGTACTGGATGCCTGACATCTTTGAAAAATTTTTTAACGATTTCGGTAAAAGCACTAAAGATTATTATCAACTGGATAAACTGAGTCCTGCTTATAAGATTTTCTTTGAGGATGAGGTCATTACCATTGGTGACCATATGGATCAAATATGCCAGGAGTTCGAGCGGATCGAAGCAGGTAGCTCTAAACCACTGAGAGCTTTTATATCAAAAGCTCAGGAGCATTATGACATTGCAATTAATAAAATCGTTTTAAAACCCGGACTTTCTCCATTTGAATTGGTGACCAAAGAAACAATAACAAGAGTAGATCAGTTTTTTAAAACCATCAGCTCCGAAGTTCGGAGGAATTTTAAAAATCCAAAGTTGATTTCTACTCTCGAATTTCCGGTTTTATTTTTAGGTGCCAAACCATCCAAGACACCTTCTTTTTACAGTTTCATGAACTTTGCAGATTTTGGCCTGGGTACCTGGCATCCTCGAGGAGGAATGTATGAAATTGTAAAAGCCATGGGATCTCTTGCCGAAGAATTAGGGGTTTGTATAAATACAGACTCTAATGTTGAAAAAATAATCGTTGAAAATCAAAGCGCCTCCGGAGTTCAGGTGAATGGGCAGCTTTATAAGGCCGATGTGGTGCTAAGCGGGGCAGATTACCACCATACAGAAACATTATTAGATCCTTCATTGAGACAATACTCCGAGCGTTACTGGAATAATCGTACGTTCGCCCCTTCCTCACTATTGTTTTACGTTGGCTTTGACAAAAAACTAAAGCACATTGAGCATCACAATTTGTTTTTTGATACCGATTTTGAAAAACATGCCGAAGACATCTACGACGATCCTCAATGGCCGAGCGACCCGTTATTTTATGTGAATTTTCCATCTGTTACGGACTTAAGTATGGCGCCTGAAGGGTGTGAAGCAGGATTCTTTTTAATTCCAATCGCTCCGGGATTAGAAGATACGGAAGCACTGAGAAACCAATACTTTGATATAGTAATTGATCGTCTTGAGAAACACATAGGTCAAAAAGTAAGGGATCACATACTGTTCACAGAATCATTCTGCGTGAAAGACTTTATTGAATCCTACAATTCCTTTAAAGGAAATGCCTATGGTATGGCAAATACATTGAGACAGACTGCTTTTCTAAGGCCAAAAATCAAAAGTTCCAAAGTCGATAATTTGTTTTTTACTGGTCAGTTAACAGTCCCTGGACCGGGAGTGCCACCATCTTTAATTTCCGGAAAACTGGCATCAGAACTCATTTTAAAAAATTAAGTCATAAATTACAGCTATGAAATCTATTTTTGACAACGTTTCAAAAGCATGTAGTAAGTTGGTAACGACCTCTTACAGTACATCATTCTCCATGGCCACGAAGATGCTTGCAGATAGTATCAGGCAAGACATTTACAATATATACGGATTTGTGCGCATTGCCGATGAAATCGTAGATACATTCCACGATTATGACAAGGAACATCTTTTTAAAAAGTTTGAAATAGATTTAGAAGACGCCCTTAATGACAAAATCAGTCTCAATCCCATCCTTAATTCGTTTCAGGAAACCTATCACAAATACAACATAGACAGGCATTTAGTTGATGCCTTTATGAACAGTATGCGTTTAGATTTGCACAAAAAAGACTACTTGACTGAAGAGGAATACAGAAATTATATTTACGGTTCAGCCGATGTTGTGGGCCTGATGTGCCTCAAGGTATTTGTAAAGGGAGATCAGGAGCAATATGACCAGCTAAAAGACTCGGCGATGAGTCTGGGCTCTGCATTCCAGAAAGTAAACTTTTTAAGAGATCTGAAAGCAGACTACGAAGAATTGAGCCGGACTTACTTCCCAAATACCGATCTCACTCAACTTGACGAGGCCTCCAAACAGGCGATCATAGAAGATATTGAAAGTGATTTTGAGAAAGGCTTAAAAGGCATACGGCAGTTACCTCTCGAGGCACGATTCGGGGTCTTTATGGCTTACAGGTATTACAATAAGTTACTTGAAAAATTAAAGAAAACTCCTGCGCTGGAAATAAAATCGACTCGTATACGGGTTCCCAATTATAAAAAAGTGGAATTGCTTACACGTAGTTATGTCAAATATCAATTAAATTTGCTTTAGAAATTAATCACATGCAAATTCTAGTCTGGATTACAATTTTTTTGACCACTTTTATGATCATGGAGTTCAATGCCTGGTTTACACACAAGTACATCATGCATGGTTTTTTATGGAGTCTTCACAAAGACCATCATCATAAAAACCACGATAGCTGGTTTGAGCGAAACGATCTGTTCTTTATATTCTATGCAGTAGTGAGTATGTTCTGCTGGTATTTATGGGGTGAGCAAAACCTTTGGTATTGTTTACCCATTGGTTTAGGTATCATGGCTTACGGAATTGCCTATTTTGTAGTGCACGATATTTTTATCCACCAGCGATTTAAGTTTTTAAGAAACATCAACAACAAATACGCCAGAGGCGTAAGAAGAGCGCACAAAATACACCACAAGCACCTTGGTAAAGAGGAAAGTGAGAATTTTGGAATGCTCATTGTCCCTTTAAAATACTTTAAATAATCATTGAAGATAAAGTTGATCCAATAGATCTCTTATTTTATCAGAATTCCAATCGACTGCCCCATTCTTTTCAACAACGATTTCTCCTTTTTTATTTATGATAAAGGTCTTAGGCAAAGCTTTAGGCTGTAGGTCCTTGGGAATGTTCAAAGCCCTATACACCTTAAAATTATAGGCCTTGCTTTTTTTAAATTCATTAATTCTGACCCAATCTTCATCAGAAATTAGCAGAAAAACCACTTTGTCATTGTAGCTCTGCCTAAGTTGTTCGATAGAAGGCATTTCAGCAATACACGGAGGGCACCAGGTTGCCCAGAAGTTTAAAAAAATAACTTCACCCTGAAGTTGACCATCAGACAAGCGCTGGCCTTGTTCATTAATCAACAGGAGCTCATTAAGGTCTGCTAAAGGGCCATCGCTATTTATTTTAACCCAATTAACTTTACTAAACGCCTTGTTGAAGAAAATTTGCAATGGGGATCTTAATGACGGAATAAATAAGACCATTATCAGTAATAACCACAATAGATTACCCACCCACCTGTTTCTTTTTTTTGTATTCATTAAACGGCATCCTTAAAAACAATTTGTAAAAGTCTGTTTGTCTATAATAAAAAACTCCCGGCCAATCGACAGGGAGTTTACATATATACTGTACCAATGCACTAGGCATTCTGCTTTTTAATAAGATTTAATGCAGAACCCTCTTTAAACCACTCAATTTGAGCATTGTTATAGGTATGATTAACTTCAATCACATCTTTGGATCCATCTTTGTGCACCACTTCTATGTGGAGAGCTTCGTCAGGAGCGAACTTATCAAGATCAAGGAAGTTAAAGGTATCATCTTCCTGAATAAGATCGTAATCATTTTCGTTTGCAAATGTAAGAGCCAGCATACCCTGTTTCTTCAGGTTGGTTTCGTGTATTCTTGCAAACGATTTTACAATTACTGCAGCAACACCAAGGTGCCTTGGCTGCATGGCTGCATGCTCCCTGGAAGACCCCTCACCATAATTGTGATCTCCAACAACTACAGACCAAATTCCATTCTTTTTGTATTCCCTTTGAACATCAGGCACTCCACCATATTCACCAGTTAGCTGGTTCTTTACAAAGTTGGTCTTTTGATTGAAGGCGTTTACCGCACCAATTAAAGTGTTATTAGCAATATTGTCCAAATGACCTCTGTAACGTAACCACGGACCAGCCATAGAAATATGGTCTGTGGTACATTTACCATAGGCCTTAATAAGTAATTTAGCTCCATTTATATTGGTCCCAATAGGTTCAAAAGGCGTTAGAAGCTGCAAGCGCTCAGAAGTTGGACTTACCACTACTTCCACTCCACTTCCGTCAGCAACAGGCTCTAAATAACCATTTTCCTTAACTTCAAATCCTTTAGGAGGTAATTCCCATCCTGTTGGTTCGTCCAATCTTACCTCTTCACCATCTTCGTTAATCAGAGTATCCGTCATCGGGTTAAAATCCAATCGACCCGCAATAGCAATAGCCGCAGTAATTTCGGGAGAGGCTACAAAAGCATGTGTATTCGGGTTGCCGTCAGCCCTTTTGGCAAAATTTCTATTAAACGAGTGTACAATACTGTTTTTTGGTGCATTTTTTGGATCGCTGTAACGCGCCCACTGTCCGATACAGGGCCCACATGCATTAGTGAAAATTTTGGCATCCAGTTTTTCAAATACCTCAAGGATACCGTCTCGCTCTGCTGTATATCTTACCTGCTCGGAGCCGGGATTTATTCCAAATTCAGCCTTTGTTTTTAGGCCTTTATCCAGTGCCTGCTGAGCAATAGATGAGGCTCTTGACAAGTCTTCATATGAAGAATTAGTACATGAACCAATTAAACCCCATTCAACTTGCATGGGCCATCCGTTTTCCTGTGCTTTAGTGGTCATTTCTTCTCCAACGGTAGTCGATAGGTCAGGTGTAAAGGGGCCATTCAGTAAGGGTTGCAATTCTGACAAATTGATATCGATCACCTGATCGAAATAGTCCTCTGGTTGTGCATACACCTCGGGATCAGCAGTGAGATATTCCTTAATTTCATTCGCGGCTTCCGCAACGTCAGCTCTGTCCGTTGCTTTCAAGTAGCGCTCCATAGACTCATCGTAACCAAATGTGGAGGTAGTTGCACCGATTTCCGCTCCCATATTACATATGGTTCCTTTTCCGGTACATGACATGGAACGGGCACCAGGGCCAAAATATTCAACAATTGCTCCGGTTCCACCTTTAACGGTTAGGATCTCTGCTACCTTCAGGATGACGTCTTTTGGTGCGGTCCATCCAGACAACTTTCCTGTTAATCGCACACCAATCAGTTTAGGAAATTTTAATTCCCATGGCATTCCCGCCATCACATCTACGGCATCAGCACCTCCAACTCCAATGGCTACCATACCAAGACCCCCTGCGTTTACAGTGTGACTATCGGTTCCAATCATCATTCCACCGGGAAAGGCATAGTTCTCCAGTACCACCTGATGAATAATTCCAGCTCCGGGCTTCCAAAAGCCTATGCCATATTTATTGGATACCGACTCTAGAAAATTAAAAACTTCGCTACTCGTCTCATTTGCGTGCTTTAGATCAGCAGCTGCACCACTTTTGGCCTGAATCAAATGATCACAATGAACCGTTGTTGGGACGGCTACTTTAGGCTTGCCAGCTTGCATAAATTGCAACAGAGCCATTTGCGCCGTTGCATCCTGGCAGGCTACACGATCTGGTGCAAAATCTACATAATCCTTACCTCGTGTAAACGCCTTCGTTGGGGTCCCGTCCCACAGGTGCGCATACAGAATTTTTTCTGCAAGTGTCAAAGGTTTTCCAACGATTGATTTGGCAGCGTCAACACGCTCCGCCATAGTGGAATAAACCCGCTTAATCATGTCTATATCAAAAGCCATAGTATTATATCTGTCTCTTATACACA
>CAWZYX010000019.1:0-34519 GCA_963966315.1 uncultured Winogradskyella sp.
TTCTTTTAAGGCATAGTATGAAGCCCTTGGATAAAGTTCATCCAACCCCCTTTCATTGGTCGGCCCCTGGGCGCATATCCCAACCCATTCCTCATTCATTTTGTTCGGCCCGGGTGCCAGATCCCAATCGTAACCGCCATTGGTCCAGGAGGCATTGTTGTCGTGCCTGTCGGCATTTTCCCGGTCGTCAAACCCGTATTTCCACCAACCGTCACTGAACTGAAAGGTAAACCCACCAATGGAAATACCTGTTTTACCAATACCGGCAGCGTGCTGATAGATCTCTTTCCAGTTACCTAGATTATAATAGGCCTGCATCTTCTGGTCTTCCTTGTTTTCTTTGGCGTTGTAGGCATCAGAACCAAACTCTGTAAATACCAGAGCCATGTCCAATTTCTCCTTAACCACATCAAACATATCAGTAAACGACACTCCTCTGTAGGTATTGGTCCCATAAATATCAATATCGGGACATTCTTCCGCTATGATATCGATAAAGAGAGTATCTCCATTACACATGGCTACAGGACGACTGGGGTCAATAGCCTTCATAGCCTTGGCCGCCTCATTCATAAGGCGGTACATGGGACGTCCACGGGTTTCACCAATGTATTTCTTTTGCTCATCATCATCGGGAAAATCTTCTGTCTCAGCTCCCTGCCAGAACAACCCGTAGTTATTCTCATTGCCCAGAAGATAAAAAAGAAGACCGGGAGTGTCTTTGTATTCTGCGGCGAGTTGTTTTACTTCCTGCATTAAAAATTCTTCGGTCACCGGATCGTCATAAATGGTCACAGGAGTCCATACACCTTTTAATGTTAAACCGTAACGTCCGAAGGAGTGGTTTAACATGGTATATATTCCGTACTTCTCATAGATATACTGGATCCATCGTGCAGGTACACCAGTGTATTGGCGAATGACATTAACCCCCATGTTTCTCAATAGCGACATCTCTGTGTCGAGACCAGCCTTGATCACATCATCCGAATTGTTCCAGAACTGAGCATCAACGGTATTATAACCAATGGGTATATAATCCCAGTTCATACCGTTGATCATAAAATCTTCGCCGTCGACCATCAGTCTCATTCCATCGGCATCAGTGACAACTTCTACTTTACTGGCTTGCCCAGAGATAAATTGAATGCAGGTCATTGCTGCAAGGACAATAAGAAATTTTTTCATGTTATATTTTTTTACTTATCGGGAACTTTTTTGGGGGATTCATAAATTTAAAGATTCTCAGAAAAAACCTCAAAAAATTAACTTATTTAAGTACTATTTTTTGAGGTTCTGTTCTGTACTGGGTATTAACAACTACATTGTGTTCAATGTAATTCTCTTATGAGGCCGGTCTAATCAACTGCAATAAGGATGAAGCCCCAATCAAACTCTCCATTGCCATCGGTTGAACGGACTACCATTTCATTTGGTCCTCTGTCCTCTATTATATACTGGTGGTTACCACCAATGTAGTACCCCATGAAACCAATTCCGGTGAGGTTTAAGGTCTCAACTCCTCCCGGACCTGTGAGGAACCAATCCTGCTGATAATCGTCATACGGATAGTTTTCGATATCAGCCCCGTTTTGTTCTCCACCACCCGGTCCACCAAGTTCATCGATCAGAATTTCTCTACCAAAGACGGTCCCCTCCGGATTATTGTCAGGATCATCATTGGTGCTATCCGTGATATGGGTAAAGGTTCCATCAATATTAAAGATGTAACGATCATCATACATACCAACCCCTTCTTTATCAAATGCGGGAGCTGAGAAAAACGAATTTAAATCACCACCTATGGGACCCAAACCAAAGTGTCCGTTGGACTCTGCCTTGATTCTCCATGTTCTGGAGCTATCGTTGGTTAACATGGTGATTAATTCCGCCGGCGGTTCATACGTTGAAAGGACCTCCACTTCAAACGTTTCACTTGAAGAAGAGCCTCCGGTACCATAGGCGATCACTGTGATCGTGTAGGTATTGAGCCCTAATTGCGTAAATGTTATGGTGGCACTGCCATCAGGTGATTGGATTCTATTGTTATTAAAAATATAGGCATAACCCAATGCTCCGTCGGCAGAAGTTGAAAAGTTGACCACACCACTGCCGTCACCGTTGGGGTTCTCAGCATCTGCACCTTCTATATCAATAGCGACTGCCAAATTAGAAGGAGCTATGATCTCGCCAAATTCCTGGTCTTCCTCCTGACAGCTCATAACAACCGTAAGAACAAATAGGATTGAAAATATATGCTTTAATGTTTTCATAGTTTAAATTTTAAATCTACCATTTCTTATACTGTGATGTCTATTGGTTTATCGCCAAAGTGACGTTATCAATATTCACTATTCCAGCCTCAGCGTTCAAGTCGAATAAAATACGAGCGTCAGGTGCACCAAAACCGTCAGCGGTCAAGGTGAGTGAATAGGTTGTTATTTCCGTGTTGATATCAACCGTTTCACTTGTATTGGCAAAACTGCCACCACTTAATCCAATTCCTGCTATTATGGACCTGCTCACATTGGACCAGGCATCAAAGGTTAGCGTATAGGTCTCCCCCTCAATGATCTCTAGTTTTTGACTTACATTCACTAAAAATGGCTGACCCGGGTCTGGGTTTGTGACCTCTACGTTGTAAAAGGTATCACCGTTAAGAGTGGCTACCGGTGCAGCACTGTTATCGTCAACCCCTATTAGCCATGAGTCACTGCCGTTCTCAAAATCACCATTGGTAACAAGATCATTAGGCACCACTCGTCTCAAAGAAACATTATCGATATTCACTATTCCCGCTTCGGCACCAACATCAAAAAGGATGCGTGCATCCGGTGCACCAAATCCATTGGCTGCAAGCTCGAGTGTGTATCTGGTTACTGTTGGGGTAATATTGACTGTTTCGCTTGTATTGGCAAAACTGCCTCCACTTAATCCAATTCCTGCGATGATCGAACGGTTCACATTAGACCAGGCTTCAAATGAGAGGGTGTAGGTTTCACCTTCAATAATCTCGAGTTTCTGACTCATATTCACAGAAAACGGTTGACCCGGATTCTCTACATCAACCGAGTAAAAAATGTTACCTGCCTGTGAAGTTACCGGCGCCGGAGCGTTATCATCAACTCCTACAATCCATCCTGTACTTCCATCCTGAAAATTACCGTTGGTCGCTAATCCGTCATTAAAAAAGAAGGAGGTTGATTCTCTGTAGAAATAGAGGTTATCAATAAAGACCGTCGCGGTATTACCAAGCGCATCAAACAATAACTGAGTAACTTGTGAACGATCCATATCAAAATCGTCTAAAGGAATATCAACGCTCACCCATTCATCCTGAACAACTTCCTCAAGTTCCACAATATCCTCTTGTGCAGGATCGAGTATCGTATTCACCATTTTAAACCCTAAGGTTGTGGCCTCAGTGGTCCAGTAATCGAAATGTACAAACTCCATAGTTGTTAAATCTGTTGGATTTGCATAATCAGTTACGATACCTGTAAAGGCCAAATCACCATATTGAATGGTATTATTTCCGTCAATTTGAATTTCTTCAAATCCCGAATCAGACCAGGCGGTAGGAAATTCGTTCGTCACAATCGGGTCATATGAATCACTGTAGATGGCAATCACATCAGCCGGTGGTACTGTTGGTGTTGGCGCTGCAGTTAAGGGTGCTAAAATGGCCGTTACCTCAAAATCTTCCTCTACAATCTGTACATTTTCGATGGCAGCACTGAAAACAGTGACGGTAATATCATAAAATCCAGGAGCGTCATATAAGTAAACTATTTCTTCGCCAATATTTGCCGACACAACATCTTCATCTCCTTCTTCTCCAAAGTCCACTGTGTAATTAATTCCAAAATCCGCTGTTGCATTGACCCTTACCGTGTTGGAGACTGATCCATCATTTTCAATAGTCACCTGAACGTTCTGAGGGGGCTGGAAAGAAACAACCAAGGACTGTTCGGCCTCACTGGTCTTGCCATTGACAGCTGTAGCCACAGTTCTTACCGTATAGGTACCTTCCTCATATACATTATCCACAGTTTCACCGGGTTCAAGAGTTACTGACGTCTCGGAATTTGAATCAAAGAAAATTTCAAAGGAAGTTGCTCCTTCGGCACTGGGAGTCATAGAAACGAGTCCGCTATTGTCTGATGTCACTTCAAACAACAAGGAAACATTGGACGGAGCCGGTGCATTGTTAATAAAATCCGTGTCTCGTTCGTCCTCGGCACAGGTCGTTAATACAAGGGCCGATATAATGGCAAATAAAAAATGTAATCTTTTCATAACTCTATTTTTAGTATCCTGGATTTTGCTCCCAGGTATTTCCTGCTAGTTGAATCTCTATTTGAGGGATAGGGAACAGCTCATGCTTTCCGCTTTGGAAGCCAGGAATATCAGTAGCTGCTCTTCCTGTGCGCACCAGATCAAAGAAATGGTGACCTTCACCAACTAACTCCACACGTCTTTCGCGATAAATGGCGTTGGTCAATCCAATTCCGGTGGCGGTGATGTTGTTATCCGAATTTCCAAATGCTCTCTCCCTCACCATATTCAAATACATTTGTGCTCTGGAATCGCTTATTCCACCTCTATTTAATGCCTCAGCAGCCATAAGTAACACATCGGCATAGCGTATGGCCCTGTAATTATTTGGATTGGTAAGGTTAGCATCACCTGTATTAGCGTCACCTTGTCTGGCAATGTACTTTCGGTTGTAATAACCTGTATGTTTAAAGCCAATACTATAAGTAGCACCGGTTTCTGCTGCCCAGGCTTCAATATCCAATACAGCTACATCCCGCCTTAGATCACCTTCTTCAAAGGCATCGTAGGTCTCCTGGGTTGGTACGTTAAAACTAAAACCGGAGTCAAACAAAGGACCGTTATAATTTCTAATTCCATTGAATCCAACTGCAATATTACCCTCGCTGCATTGCAAGCAACCGAATCCTGCTCCCTCTTCATCGGTGTACTGCACCTCAAACACAGATTCAATATTATTCTCATTGTCATTCTCAAACATGGTACTGTAATCAGATAGGAGTTGGTAAGGTCCATTGGATATAAGGTCCTCCAGAACGGCAGCCGCTTCAGTGAACTTATCCTGATACAGATACACCTTGCCAAGTAAAGCCTGGGCAGATCCTTTGGTGGCTCGTCCGACATCATCCTGCACATAAGGCATGTTTTCAGCTGCATAGATAAGATCCGCTTCCATTTGTGCATAGATCTCAGAGGTTGGTGTTCTTTCCAGATCAAATTGTTCGCCAAAAGTGATGCGTTTGTCAACAGCCAGAGGCACGTCACCAAAGAATTTAACTAACTCAAAATAATAATACGCTCTAAGGAATCTTGCCTGGGCAAGGATATTTTCCTTACCCTCAAAATCTGTTTTATCCTGAAACTCCATAATGAAGTTTGCCCGGTTGACACCTGAATACATCCAACCCCAGATATCTCTTAGCTGCTGATTAATAGGTGTATGGGTCATCTCGTCTATTTCCTGAATGCCTAAAACATCTGTTGCACTTTCTCCACCGGATAAGGTGTTGTTGGATGCGATATCGCCTAACATCACATTAATATAGGTAGTTTGCAGAAGATCATAAGCACCAATTAATGCATTTTGATAATCTTCCTCACTATTGAAAAAAGTATCAGTACTTTCAAACGGAGGGTCAACCTCCAGGTACTCATCGCAAGAGATCATGATAAAAATGACCATAAACAGATATATCGTTCTTTTTTTCATCATTGTTTAAAATTTTAAGTTAACACCTAATAGCCACTGACGCGGTGTGGGATAGATACCTAAATCAATACCGGCACCAACACCGCTACCGCCTACCGCAGGGTCGTATCCCTGATATTCCGTAAGCGTAAATAAATTTTGTACGGCTGCATAAAAACGCAGACCCCTTATACTTGAATTTTCAAGTGCACTTTCAGATAAAGAATAACCCAATTGCATATTTTGCATTCTCACAAATGAGCCATCTTCCACATAAAAGTCTGAAAATAGAATATTGGACTGAGCTCCTATAGTCGCTCTAGGAAATGAATTGGTGGAACCAGGACCTGTCCAGCGATCCAGGTTATAAATGGTTCTATTGGTTAGAGGATTATTTCTTTCATAATTTCTGACAATATCATTTCCTATTTGTGCAAAAGCATAGGCTATAAAGTCCCAGTTTTTATAATTGAGATTGATATTAAGCCCCATAATGGCATCTGGAATAGGGTTTCCAATATTAGTACGATCATTATCATCAATAATGCCATCACCGTTGATATCCACAAATATCAAGTCTCCGGGACGTACATTATCGTTAATGGTTGGTGTATTATCCACCTGATCCTGTGTTTGAAAAATACCAGCTGTTTTAAAGCCGCGGAAATAGCCGATAGGGAAGCCTTCTTCCATGCGTGATGGAGGGTCCTGACCAATACCAAACTGCCCTCCCTGAATAAAGGTGCCTTCACCGTCCACTCTCAATACCTCGTTGTTGATCGTAGTGACATTATAGCGTATACCAAACTTAAAGTCATCGGAAATATCCTGATTGTATCCAATCGTGAACTCAAATCCATTATTTCTAATAGATCCTGCGTTAATTACTGGGGGTGATGCACCAGGTGCATTGGGTCCAAGAACTCCACTCACCTCAGGACTAAAAAGAAGGCCATCAGTAGTTCTGGTATAGTAATCCATGGTTACGTCGAATCTGTTATCCAAGAACCGGGCATCCAGACCAACGTTAAAGGTCTCCTGCTGTTCCCACTGAATTCCTGGATTCGCAATTCTACCGGGAGCCTGGCCAAACACACGCGTACCGTTGAGCACATAGGTAGCTTCACCATCTAAGGTTGAGGTGTAGGCGAAGGCTGCTATTTGGTCATTACCTAAGATACCAAAAGATCCTCTTAATTTCAGGAAATCGAAAAAAGAACTATCTGACATAAAATTTTCATCAGACATCACCCAACCTGCTGAAACAGAAGGAAAATACCCGTAACGGTTATCAGGTCCGAAATTGGATGAACCATCCCTACTTATAGTTGCAGAAAACAAGTATTTTCCTTCATAATCATATTGAACCCTAGCAAAGAATCGTTGTAAACGTGAATCAAAAAATGGATTTTGTGGCAAACCTACAAACAGGCTTTCCGAAAAATCAGCATTTTCGATACTGGCGTTTTCTATGGTATTTCCAGGAATACCGAGCCCTCTGAAACCAGAGAAGAAGCCCTGGGTACGGAACCACTGCCCACCAAGAAGTACCTTAAGGTTATGTGTATCATTAAAAATACGTTCGTACTTAATAGTTGCATCTACAGTGAAATCCTTAAATATATCAAAGGTCTCTACCACCTCACTCACGTCTAGATTAAACACTTTACCCGAACCATAAAATGCAGCTGGTCGGAATGTCTTGTTTGAGGATTCCGCATAATTGAATGCGTATTGTACCTGTGCAGAAAAGTAATCCAGGAAATTATACTCAAGTCCTGCGCGCCCTGAAATTCGATTCACCTGTGTTCTGTTATAGGTATCTGCAATTTGAGCCAGTGGATTGATCACCTCATTCCCCAAATTTTCTGCTAAAGAAAAATTACCATTTTCATCATACACCGGAATGGTTGGCGCCATATTTAAGGCATTAAATAGAACCGATCCTATTCCCCCTTCATTCAGGTTTCTTCTATTCGTATAATTCCAAATCACCTGAGCGTTTGCCTTCAGGTTTTCCAGAAGATCTCTTGAGTAATTCAGGTTTTGCGACAGACGTGTAAAGTTGGCATTATTACCACCCACAATACCATCTTGTGAGAAATAAGAGGTACCGTAAGCGAATGTTTGTTTTTCGTTACCACCTCTCATATTAATGGATGCATTATAAATTGGAGCCGTTTCAAACACTTCATCCTGCCAGTCGGTTCCTTGCCCTAGTCCTGCAACATTAGGAAATGGCAACGGTTCGCCAGCAGCACCAAAGGCTTCATTAGCTAGCAGGGCATATTCTGTCGCGTTCAATACTGGGATCTTTCTTGTGGTTTCTTGTACCCCACCCCAGGCGTTTATTTCTATTTGAAGTGGCATATTCTTACGACCAGATTTGGTTGTAATGAGTATGACCCCATTTGCGGCTCTCACACCATAAATGGCTGCTGTGGCATCTTTTAACACGTTAATTGTTTCAATATCGGCAGGGTTCACAACGCTTAGGTCGGTAATAACATTTCCATCTACTAAAATTAAAGGAGCATTATTTCCGTTGGTTGAAATCCCTCGGATGTTAATGCTAACTCCAGCACCCGGTGATCCTGAAGCTGAGGTGATATTCACCCCGGCTACCTGACCCTGTAACGCTTGTTCTATACGAGTTGGCTTCAATTCGTCGATGGTTTCACTGGCTACTACAGATACCGCTCCAGTTACCTCTTTCTTTGTTTGCGTTCCGTAACCAATGACGACGATCTCACTGAGGGATTCTGCATCCTCCTCCAAAACTATATCGAGACGATCGGCATTTAATACGGTAACTTCTTTTGTTCTAAACCCGAGATAAGACACCACCAAAATGGAATTAACCGGCACCTCCGTAAGGGTATAGTTACCATCAAAATCTGTAGATGTTCCTTTCGCGGTATTTTTAATAATGATGTTTACACCGGGTAAAGGCTGTCCCGATACAGCGTCTGTGACCGTTCCTGATACGGTGACATTTTGAGCCCACATCAAAAGACCCGATACACACATTAATAAGGATAGAATTTTTGTCTTCATAAAGTTTTACTTAACAATCCGTTAAATCTAATGCACAACATTTCATTATTGCTAAAAAAGGACTATACAAAAAGTATACACGCTATATTTTGCTGTAAAAAATTGCGAATGCAGCAATAATCATTTGAAAACATTAACATTAGCTTAACCTAAAATTATGAACTACATCGTTGTAGTGTATCTTTTTAACACTAATGTTGTGCTAATGTATAGGTAAAAAATTAGATTGTAGTGTTGTTATACTTGTAATATATAGTCTGTTAGGTTTACGTTATGATCGAGTCCCATTTTTTTTCGAAGACGATAGCGCTTCACTTCAACACTCTTATGCGAAATATTGAGGAGCGGGGCAATCTCCTTAGAGGATAAATTCAGCCTCAAATATGAACAAAGCCTAAGGTCATTAGAGGTGAGATTCGGATGTATGGACTTCAGGTTCTTTATAAAATCCTTATCGGCATTATTAAATGCTTCTTCAAAAACCTTCCACTCAGCAGAGGTATTAAGCTGACGATTAATGAGCTGGATCACTTTTTTAATCTCTTTGACAGAGTTGACCTCGCTTAGTTGTTTTTTGATGTCATTCAACAATTCGTTTCGTTGAATAAGGTTCATCGTTGAAAGCCCCAACTCTCTGCTTTTACTTTCCACATCCATCTTTAAATTTTCATTCTTAAATCTCATTATCTCCTGCTTTGCCTCCATTTCCTTAAATTCAATTTCCTTCTCTTTTTCCTTCAGCAGTTTATTTCTCTGGGCCTTATAATAGCCTCTATAGACGCTATGTGTACTAAAACCAAGGATAATTAACCCAACAACATACAGCAATAAGGCCTGAGTTGAAAGGTACCAGGGCTTGGCAACCTCAAATTGATATACAGCAGGTATCTCCGAAATCAGGTTTCCGGATTTTACCTGAACATTGAACTCGTAACTTCCAGAGGGTAAATTATCGTAGGATACATCAGTTGTCGGCGACCATTCAGACCAATCGTCGTATAAGCCCTTTAACCTATATCTAAATGATGGCCTTTCCAGAACATTATATAATGGGGCATAAAAAGAGATCTGAAACGAATTGCATTCATTATCAAATGCTTGTTGCTGTTCAAAATTAATAGCTCGTTCTTCCCCCGAAAAAGAGGTGTTTAGTACCTTCTCTATCTGAATCCATGGTGCTATAGTAGATATTTCGCTAACATTTAGGAGGATGTAACCCTCTGTTGTTCCAAGCAAGTACTCCTCACTAGACAACTTCATTAAGTTTTCATAACCAGATTTTGTGGCGCGTGCATCCAGGGAGAGTGGAATGAAATCAACCGTAAAATCACCTGAAAGATCATCTGGACTGAGATAACTAAGACCGTCACTTGATGCGTACCACAGCCGGTCTCCATCGTCAGTTACCATCAATTTACCGGACACATAGGGCGAATAACTAGCTAACCTTGCAGCAACAGAATCCTCCTCAAACTCTTTCCTTTGAGCATCGTATTTGAAAACCCCGTACTTACCAGCATAGTAAACTGCACCTTTAAAGGAAACAACGCTTGAATGCACCGAAGGTTTTACATCTAACTTTAAGATCTCCTCTATTTCGTCAAAATCTTCTGTGACCTTAAGTTTAAAAATACCTTTATACTCATGGCTCACCACTATTTCATCTGTGCTGGTAAATTCGAAATAGCGCGCCGAAGTATCGAATCCGTTTAACTTATTTCGAAGCTTCCAGCTACCATCCAGATTCTCTAAAATGTACAGACCATTGTAGTTGCCCTGTATCAGAAGGTCCGGACGATCTTCAACGGTCTTTACCTTCCAGGTCCCCTCTTGATCAGCTATTTTACTTGTCTGATTTGTATTGGTAATGATAAAGGTTCCACGGTCATGCCCGCAAAACAATTGATCATCAATAAGGTCGAGACTCCATACCTGGCCTTCAAGACCTGCAACGAGGCTAAACCCTTCAAGCTCGTCTTTATAAAAAAGTCCTTGATTGGTACCGAGGTATAGTGTGCCGTTATAGAGTGCCGAAGTATAAACCGTTCCCAGCAAACCCTCCTCATCGTAGAAGACCTTGTATTTAGAATTTTGATTGATGAGGGATATTCCGTTGTCCATGGCCAGCCAGATATTCCCGTCCACATCTTCAAATACAGATAACACTGTATTATTACTCAAACCATTTGACTGGTTCAAATGATAAGTCAACTCATCTGACTCATTAAACAGAAATAAACCATTGGAAATAGTACCCAAAGCATACATACCGTTGGATAACTGCTGTGCGCTATAAATACTTCTGTTGTCTAATGTATTATTGATCTCATTCGATGATTTGCTCACCTGTCCCTCATTCATTTCAAAGATTCCATTTGTCTGTGTCACGAAGTACCAGACATCCCCCTTTATAAATACATCGATCAGCACCTGATCGACGATCTGCGGATCACTCGATATCAGTTTTGGTTCTCCGCCATCAATCTTGAAAACCCCAAGGTTACTTTTTTGAAAGACGATGGTCTCATCCACCAATATCATTTCAGTAAGAGTGGTTTCTGATTCAATTATGTTAACCCTACCGGTTGATTCATTGATGATGTAAATACGGTCAAGGGACTGAAACATGAGCCAGTCACCAATAACCTCAATACCCCAAAATTCCTCATCTTCTAAAGCAACCAGTTTCAACTGCTGCATTAAAGAGGTGTATTCAAGGGTTCCCATTTCATTTCTGGTCCAGTAGCCAAAATCGCGATACTGACCCGAAAATATTTTTTCCTTGACGGCCAGTACAGACCGTATAATGGACTGATTAGGGGTAGGATATAAACGCCAGCTTTGACCATTAAACTCGAGTAAGCCCTTGTTATTTGCGAAATAAATTCTCTTCCCTTCATCCTGGGTAACGTCCCAGTTTTGATCACCTGCATTATAGGTTTCCGGATAAAATGAAGTAACTGGAGGTAGTTCTTGTGAAAAAGAGAATTGAAAGATTATAAACAAACAAGGAATAAGATGGTGCGATCTGATCATTTAGCTAAAATAAGCATATACTGGAAAACACAACATATGAGCTATTTGAACTATCACATGGCTCAGTGTTTCAAGAATTGATATAGACGTCAATCTCTTGCGTTCAATTTATTTAAACGTCAGGACCATTCAAAGCCTTCTTTTCTCCCCCTTATGACCACTTATCATCCTGAGAAAAGCCAATTCCTAAACTTTTAAATCGATTGTCCGGTCCCATCTGGGGCGGACTTGACTCACGTCGAGTCCCACCTCAACATGGTGAGAAAAGCCAATTCCTAAACTTTTAAATCGATTGTCCGGTCCCATCTGGGGCGGACTTGACTCACGTCGAGTCCCACCTCAACATGGTGAGAAAAGCCAGCAGATCAATCTGCTGTTCTTTTTTCTTGCCAAAATTTCATGGCATAAAATGCCTAAAATTTTGGCAAGAAAAAAGCCAGAACATTCGTTCTGGCTTTTCATCTGTACTGAAGGCGGGACTTGAACCCGCACGGCCATAATGGCCATTGGATTTTAAGTCCAACGTGTCTACCAATTCCACCACTTCAGCAACTTGGACTTCGAGCGAAAGACGGGATTTGAACCCGCGACCCTCACCTTGGCAAGGTGATGCTCTACCCCTGAGCTACTTTCGCTTATTCTTAGGCCCTTCGAGGCATAAGCGGATGCAAATTTAAGATATTTATTATAAAAGCAAAGTTTTTTAAATATAAATAAACGATAATCAGGCCTGCTTTTTCTTGACCAGCATGCGCTTTATTTCGTTCAATTTCATAAGCGCCTCTACCGGCGTTAGGGTATTAATATCTGTATTGACAATTTCATCCTTGATGGAGTCCAGTAAGGGATCGTCCAACTGAAAAAAGCTCAACTGAAGATCGCTGTTTAGTGACTTGATCTGATCCTTCACTTCGCCATTACCATGGGACTGCTCTAGCCTTTTCAATACCTTGGAGGCTCTCGAAATCACTTGCTGTGGCATTCCGGCCATTTTGGCTACATGGATTCCAAACGAATGCTCACTGCCCCCCGGTTCTAGTTTTCTCAGAAATAAAACATTGTCTTTTAATTCTTTGATCGATACGTTATAGTTCTTGATTCGCTCAAAACTATTGGTCATTTCATTCAATTCGTGATAATGGGTTGCGAATAAGGTCTTCGCTCTTGCAGGATGTTCATGAAGATATTCGCTTATTGCCCATGCAATGGAAATCCCGTCATAGGTACTCGTTCCTCTGCCTATCTCATCCAGCAACACTAAACTTCGATCCGATACATTGTTCAAAATGGAGGCTGTTTCGTTCATCTCCACCATAAATGTAGACTCTCCCATGGATATGTTGTCGCTGGCACCAACGCGGGTGAATATTTTATCAACGAGCCCAATATTGGCTGCCTTCGCCGGTACAAAACTTCCTATTTGAGCTAAAAGAACAATTAATGCGGTCTGTCTTAAAATAGCGGACTTTCCTGACATGTTGGGACCCGTGATCATTATCATTTGCTGCTGGTCTTTATCTAAATAAAGATCATTTGCAATATAAGATTCTCCAAGTGGAAGCTGCTGCTCAATTACTGGATGCCTGCCTTCCTTAATGTCAATTGCATAAGAATCGTTTATAACCGGCCTGCAATAATTGTGCTTCGTGGCCAGTTGAGCAAAGCCACATAACACATCTATTTGTGCAATGATCAAAGCATTGGATTGAACGGGGGTTATAAATTGCTGCAACCAGAGAATCAGTTCTTCATAAATGCTTTGTTCGAGCACTCCAATCTGTTCCTCCGCACCTAATATCTTTGCTTCGTAATCTTTGAGTTCCTCGGTGATATACCGTTCTGCATTGACCAGGGTTTGTTTGCGAATCCATTCTTCAGGAACCTTATCCTTATGAGTATTACGCACCTCAAGGTAATATCCGAAGACGTTATTGGACGCTATTTTTAAACTTGGAATTCCAGTAGCTTCAGATTCCCTTTTTACAAGTTCTTCCAGGTAGGACTTGCCAGATCGAGACAAGTTTCGAAGTTCATCCAATTCAGGAGAGAACCCATCGGCGATTACACCTCCTTTCTGAAGATGCACAGGTGCATCCTCAAACAAGGTTCTCTTAATACGCTGGCGTAATGGTTCACATTCATTAATTCCACTGGCCAATTCATTGATGGTTATATTGGAGCACTTTAGCAATTTCTGCTTCAAAGGTGTTAGCACCTCAAGTGAATTTTTGAGCTGAATGAGCTCCCTTGGCTGAATTTTACCAGTAGCCACCTTCGAAATCAACCTCTCTAAATCACCTATTTTTTGCAGCTCACTGCTCACATAGGTTCTTAGCTGAACATCCTCTCTAAAGCATTGCACTACTTCGTGTCGCTGCGTGATTTCAGACGCCTCTTTTAAGGGAAAGGCCAGCCACCTTTTAAGCAATCGACTTCCCATTGATGTTTTACTGTAATCGATGACTTTTAACAGCGTTGTCGCACGTTCGTGCGGCGAAGTGTACAATTCTAGGTTCCTTATGGTAAAACGGTCCATCCATACATAAGCTCCTTTTTCAATGCGTCGAATGCTACTTATATGCTTTAAATGGTGGTGCTGCGTCTCTGAAAGATAGTGAAGTATTCCACCAGAGGCGATGACGCCTTCATAAAGATCGTGAATTCCAAAACCCTTCAAAGAACTTACCTGAAAGTGTTTAATCAGAGTTTCATTTGCATAATCGGCCTGAAATATCCAATTTTCTAGACTGTAAATGTGACCCGAAAACTGAAAATCCGACTCAAAAAGTCTTTTGGAATCCTTCGAGATAATCACCTCACTTGGATTAAAATTCTGAAGCAGCTTGTCTATGTACTCTGTATCTCCCTGGGACACCAAAAACTCCCCAGTTGAAATATCCAGAAATGCAATGCCAATATTGGCTGTGTCAAAATAAAGGGAGGCTAAAAAATTATTGGATTTTGAATTTAAAATATCATCATTGAGTGCCAGTCCAGGAGTTATCAATTCAGTGACTCCGCGTTTGACAATTGTTTTTGTCTGCTTTGGATCCTCCAGCTGATCACAAATCGCAACCCGATGTCCCGCCTTTACTAATTTTGGCAAATAGGTGTTAAGCGCGTGATAAGGAAACCCGGCCAACTCCGTCTCCCCTTCTGTTCCTGCAGCTTTTTTAGTTAAGATAATATCTAAAATTGCGGCAGTAGTGACTGCATCAGTACCAAAAGTTTCGTAGAAATCCCCCACTCGGAACAATAACAAGGCATCAGGATATTTTGCCTTGATACCTTTGTACTGCTTCATGAGCGGCGTCTCTTTCTTAGCTTTTTTTGCCAATACGTCTGAGTTTTATAGTTTATTTTTGCTGCATTAGAAGTTTCTAAAATAACTAATTAGAGTTCTTTCTGGCTCCCCTACAATTACAAGTTATCTACAAATTAGAGAAGATTTCAACATGCGTAAGCTTAAAAACAGTGAATTAGATCGACTGGAAGTTTCCGAATACAAAAAGGCCCAAAAAACGCCAGTGATTATTGTTCTGGACAATATAAGAAGCCTTAACAATATTGGCTCTGTGTTTAGAACGTCGGACGCCTTCCTAATTAAAAAAATCTATTTGTGTGGAATTACCGCTACTCCACCCCATAATGAAATTCGGAAAACAGCACTGGGAAGCACAGATTCTGTGGATTGGGAATATGTCAAAGACACCAGTGAACTCGTTCGACAATTAAAATCTCATCAGGTAAAAATATGTTCCGTGGAACAGGCAGAAAATGCCGTTATGCTCCAGGAATTCTATCCGGACCCTTCTTATGAGTATGCTTTTGTTTTTGGAAATGAGGTGAAGGGCGTCTCTCAAAACATAGTCGATCTGTCAGACCATGTTGTTGAAATACCACAATTTGGTACCAAACACTCACTCAACATCTCCGTAAGCGCTGGGGTGGTGATCTGGGACATTTTTAAAAAGCTTAAAGGATACTCGAGTTAAAACCTTCTATTTGATTTAAGATCCAGATAAAATCCTCTCGACGATGCACAAAGTCTTTCTCAGAAACATCAATCACCTGTACCCTTAATTCAGGCCGGCTTTTTAGAAACTCCATGTAGCCTTTTTGAACCTGCTCTAAATAGTCGTCGGTGATATTTTGTTCATAGGTTCGCCCTCTTTTGATAATGTTCGCCTTTAATTGTTCTGTACTTTGATACAGGTATACATACATATCAGGACGCGGTATATCTTTATACATCTGATAAAAAAGGGTTCTGTACAGTTTAAACTCATCCTCTGGGAGGGTTATTTTTGAAAAGATCAGGGACTTCGAAACGTAGTAATCACTCACTACAAAATCTTTGAACAAACTCAATTGTGATAAATCATCAGAGATTTGCTGATATCGCTCTGCCAAAAACGACATTTCCAAAGTAAAAGCATATCGATCCGGATTCTCATAAAACTTTGGAAGAAAGGGATTGTCAGCAAATCGCTCCAACAATAGGCGACCATTCAGCTCCATCGCAATTTTCTGTGCAAGAGTGGTCTTCCCAGATCCAATATTTCCCTCTATTGCCAGATAATTCATCTGACCAAAGCGGTATCGTTTTCCAGGCAAAATCAATTGTTGATCGGATTTTACAATCAGAGCGGGATCTGTACATAATTCCAATAGGTCCTTAATTGTGCGATGTAAGACAGGATGTTCTTCCCTTCCGGCAATCTCCGATAGAGGTTGCAGTACGAACAAACGCGCTATCATCCTTGGATGTGGTATCTCAAGATTCTTTTGGTTGATGACTATATCATCCACTAAAAGTAGGTCTATATCAATTTGCCTTGAAGTATATCCCTTTTTACTTGAGACTTCTCGTCCTATAGACTGCTCAATATCCTTCACAACACTCAAAACCTGAGCAGGATCCAAGGAGGTAGTAACCTTACAACAGGCATTCAAAAATGATGGTCCGCTAAATCCCATGGCCGGTGTCTCATAAACAGAAGACACCTCTTCAACTGCACCAATCTTATTAAAGATAAGGTGCAATGACTCTTGCAAATGAGTAAGACGATCTCCTAGATTACTCCCAAGCCCTAAGTATACAGTGTGATCCCTGTTCATGAACAGCAAAATAACCAAAACAAAATTTAATGCCCTATCTTTGTTTGAACAATTTAACCTCATTAATGCTTTCATCAGATAAGCTTTTTGCCCAACGCATTTACCTGTTTCTAGGCGCTCTTTTTATCACCTCATTAGTTGTTTCCAACCTTATTTTTCAAAAATTTTTTTTCTGGTATCCAATTGATGCCGAAGTATTTGGATCAAGACTTTTTGAGATTTCTGTGGGTGTGCTTCCATACCCAATCACCTTTTTAATAACCGACCTAATCAGTGAGATTTACGGAAAAAAAAGAGCTAATGATGTCGTAATTGCCGGTATTTTCGCTTCTTTCTTTTCGATGCTTATCATCTATACGGCAAATGTTGTTCCGGCAACTGAATGGTCCCCGGTAAACAATCAATTGTTTAGTACAGTATTCGGCAGCACTGCTATAGCGGTGTTTGCTTCCATGATGGCTTATCTGCTAGCCCAATTCTTTGACATCCATATTTACCATTTCTGGAAAGGCCTTACTAAAGGAAAACACCTTTGGCTAAGAAACAATTTTTCTACATTTTCATCACAATTTGTAGATACCGCCACTGTATTGTTGCTATTGTGTAGTTTTGGTAAAATTGAATGGGAAAGGTTCACGGGTCTTTTACTATCCGGGTTTTTATTTAAAGTGTGTATTGCCGCCATTGATACTCCATTTCTGTATTTGGGGGTTTATCTGTTTAAAAAACGATTTAAATTAAAAACCAACGAAGAGCTCCAGATTACATAACACTCCTTTCTGCAACCCGTAAATTACCACATCAAATCTGCTGGTGACCTTTTGTACGTATTTAATCAAATAACTGAGCCCTGAATCATATGAAACGTTTTCTAAAAATATCTGGTCTGGTGGTTCTGTTCCTCCTGCTTGCAGTGATATCCATACCATTTCTTCTGGAGTCGCATATCGAAAAAATAGTATCGGACTACGCCAGGGAATACCTTCAAGGAGAATTAACCTTCGATTCTGTTGATCTTAGCCTGATATCTAGTTTTCCAAAAGCTGAAGTTACTGCAAATGCACTAACAATTACATCTCACGGCGCCTTTAAGGCAGATACGCTTCTAAGTTCTGAACAAGTTTGGATAAAAATACCCATGTCAGGCCTTCTCTCGAAAAGAGACCAGGGCATTAACATTGAAAGCTTTGGCGCCAGTAATCTTACCCTGGCCATTAAACGCAATAAAGGTGGTGAAGTGAATTACCAGGTATTAAAAGAACAGAACCAAAATTCTTCAGCCAAGGGCACTGGAGAACCTGCAAATTTACGTTTAAACTTGAACCATTATGAAATAAACAACAGTCGCCTTTGGTATCACGACGAGGAAAGTGAAGTAACGCTTTTATTAGACAGTATTGATCATCATGGAGACGGAAACTTTTCTTCAGGAATTTTTGATCTGAATACCCAAACCTCGGCAATCCTGAGTTTCGAATATGGTGATCAGAACTATATCAATCAAAACGCTATTCAGCTAGATGCAGTTCTGGAAATAGATTCAGACAAGTCCATATATACTTTTAAAAATAACAGAGCATATCTCAATGCGATGCTTTTGGAGTTTGACGGGTATATACAGCTTCAAGAAGAAGGACAATTCATAGATCTTAGTTTTGAAAACCCTCAAACCTCATTTGCAGAATTTTTGGCTATGATTCCTCATCGCTATAATCAGAATGTCAAGGATGTAGAAAGTGACGGAGATTTTAGCTTAACGGGAAAAATAAAAGGTTTATACAGCGACACCACTATTCCTTCTATGGATATCCAAATGAAAACGTCAAACGCAGCATTTAAGTTTCCGCATTTACCAAAAGGAATCGAGCAGATTCAGATTAATGCCTCCCTTAAGAACACAACCGGAGTTTTAGACGATACTTTTGCTCAAGTAAATGCTTTTGACTTCCAAATTGATGAGGACCGGTTCAAATCGAGTGGTACATTCGAAAAACTCTTTACCAATCCCGAAATTTCGTTGCAACTGGAAGGAAGTATCAACCTTAAAAACCTCTCCCAGGCCTATCCATTGAATAGGGAGCAGGACCTGTCTGGATTCCTAAGTGGCTCCCTTGCATCGCGTTTCGACTGGGCAGCAGTGCATTCCAGGAATTACGGTAGAATTCAACAAAAAGGAGCCTTGCGATTGAAGGATTTTAAATTCCATCCCGAAGAGTTACCACAGTCGCTCTTGATCCGTGAAGCTCAGTTAGATTTTACTAATGAAAAGCTAAAACTGAATTCGTTTACCGGACTAACAGGACAAAGTGATTTCAAGGCCACAGGCCAGATAAAAAACCTCATTGCTTACCTTTTTGATGAGCAAACCCTCTATGGGAATTTTAAACTAAACTCCGAAAAGCTTGTTATTTCAGATTTTATAAGTTTTAACGAGTCTTCCCAAATACCTTCGGATACAGTACCACTGGATTATGGCTCGAAAATTCCCAAACATCTGGATTTCACTGTTCAGGCCTCTGCCAAACTGGTCAATTATGATCAATTGAAGTTACAGAACGTTAGCGGGCAATTGCAGGTGAAGGAACAATCCCTTAGCCTTAACGACTGTTCCATGGATATTTTTGGTGGCACTGTTCTTACAAATGGTCAACTCAAAGGAACTACTCCGGACCCAGAATTTGACTTTAATCTCATCTTTAATAACCTAAAAATTGCGGAAGCCTTTCAAGAAATAGACCTCCTGAAAGCCATAGCTCCTATTTCCAAAGTTTTAAATGGCAGCTTTAGTTCTAAGATGAGCATTCGAGGTTTCCTCGATGATGGTTTTTCTCCAGATCTTAGGAGCGTCTTTGGCAATGCACAAACCGAATTGTTCATCAAAGAAATTAACCTGGAAAACAGCCCCCTATTAGCGTCACTTAATGAGCAGTATTCCTTTTTTTATCCCGAGGAATTCAATTCCAAACGCATTAGGAATGAACTAACGATCGAAAACGGGAGGATTTTAGTAGATTCCTTTTCAACCAGTTATAAAGATGTGCGTATTGATATTTCCGGTTCACACGGCTTTGATAATAGCCTGAGATACATTGCCACTTTTAATGTTCCGGCGAAATATCTTGGCGATCGAGTGAACAACCTGATAAGGGAATTAGATATCCCAGAAGCCAAAGCAATGACCATACCTGTAAAGACAGAAATTAGCGGAACTTTTAAAGATCCAACAGTCAATTCAGATTTATCTTCTGGTATAGAAAAGTTCACTAGTCAACTGGCTGAACTCAAAAAAAAGCAGTTATTGAACAATGGAAAAGATGCCACAAACAGCGTATTACGTAGATTGCTTGCAACGGGACATGAAGAAGTTCTGAGAGACAGCACGAAAAAAGATAGCATGAATGACGTTAGTAGTGCAGTTAACTCACTTCTAAAAAGTCTGAAAAACAAGCCAAAAGCCAAAACCAAGAAACTAGACAGTGTCGGGAATGACTAGTGGTAGTAGCTTTTACCGCATTCGATTCAGGATCTTCAAAAGGTATCTAAACGGTCATTCAGATAAACAACGAACTAACACTGTGATGCTAGTGATAAGGGTTATCTGCTAGCAGAGCGTATAAATAAAAAAAGCGGCATTAATTGCCGCTCTCTAACCATTGCTCTTTTACCTAAACTTTTCTTTTTCATGCGGTACTTCAATAGGGCAGTCCTCATAGAAGTGCTCAAATGTTTTATCAGTTGTGTAATTATCGGTAAGTACCTTATAAACCATAACTACAACCATGATCTGACCAATGACGGTTAGATAGAATACCCAGTTGAACGGGAAGTCCATAGCACTCATAATAGTTATCGTAATGAGCAACACTGTTGTAATTGCTACATATAACATGGGAGACACCTTCATTGTTTTAATTTTGTTTAAAGATAGATATTACATATTAAACAAAATAAAATTTAACGCCATTATAACGTATGGAGGAACAATGGGAGGACTTAAACAGGCACAAGCGACAAATTCACAATAGTTCCTTCGTTAGACCGCACATTAAAGACTGTGTCATCATCAAAGATCAGATACTGGCCTTTGATACCAACCAGTTTCCCCGAAAATTTTCTATCTTTTTTTAGGTTTAGGGACCGAGGCTTGTTGGGATATTTTTGGACTGGGAAATGAAGGTGAAGTTCAGTCCGTTCTGGCAAGAAATACGATTCTACCTCATCAGGAATATACCTTTTCAATTCATCTCTGACTTTTGGCAAATCCACATCTTTTACATCATTTTTGAGCATAGATCTCCAGTTGGTTTTATCGGAAACATGTTCTTTTAAAGCGACCTCCGAAATACCGGCCAAATATCGATTAGGCGTTTCAAGGATCTCCAGTGCTTCATGAGCACCTTGATCGATCCATCGCGTTGGTATCTGTTTTTTACGGGTAACCCCAACCTTTAAGTTACTCGAATTTGCCAAATAAACAATATGGGGTTGTAATTGCATTTCCTTTTCAAATTCAAGGTCTCGGTCCTCGATATTCAAATGCGCCTGACTCAGCTCCGGTTTCAAAATCCATTCTCCTGCAATTGGTTTTTCAAAAAAACAGGATTTGCAAAATCCCTGTCTGAATATATCACGGTGAAAACCACAACTAAGGCACTGCTCACCCATCCAATCAATTTTGATCGAAGCGCCAATCAGCTGATTCATGTGAATAAAGTCATTTTTGAAAATTAAAAAGTACTGAATCGGATTCTGGAATTCGCTCTGCATTTTAGTGAGTACCCCCTCGTAGTTCATAAAAGAATTTTCTTATTTTTAGCAGCCTAAAGATAGCCAATCCATGCCAATTCCTATCGTCAATTCAATAGTTTCATGGTTTTTAAAAAAGCGGTTTCATCAGATTGATTTTTTTCTGAAATATCCCAATGAAGTGCAAACCGAACTATTACAAAACCTACTGTATATGGCTAGAAATACAGAGATTGGTAAACAGTATGAATTTGAAACGATTAAGTCTTATGAGGCATTTGCCGAGCGAGTTCCTATTGTAGATTACGAACTCATCCAGCCACTTATTGAACGGAGTAGACAAGGACAGCAAAACATCCTATGGCCAAAACCAATCAAGTGGTTTGCTAAATCCAGTGGTACCACCAATGCCAAAAGTAAATTCATTCCGGTCACCACAGAATCTTTAGAAGATTGTCACTACGCGGCCAGCAAGGACCTTTTGTGTTTGTACCTTAATAATAACGAAGACTCTCAGCTGTTCACCGGCAAAAGTCTAAGGCTGGGTGGTAGCAAGGAATTGTACAAGGATAATGGCACCGTGTTTGGCGACCTCAGCGCAATACTTATTGATAATATGCCGTTCTGGGCTGAATTTAGCAGCACTCCCAGTAGTAAGGTTTCTCTTATGAGTGAATGGGATAGCAAAATGGCTGCCATTGTTAATGAAACGATTGAGCAAAACGTCACTAGTTTGGCAGGAGTACCCTCCTGGATGCTTGTGCTGTTGCAGGATATTCTTAAAAAGTCGGGGAAGAAGAACCTCCTCGATGTGTGGCCCAATCTGGAAGTGTACTTTCACGGTGGAGTTAGTTTTCACCCTTATATTGAACAATACAGGAGCATAATTCCTGATCCCAGCTTTAAGTACTATGAAATCTACAATGCCTCTGAGGGCTTTTTCGCTATTCAGGATCAGAACTACACAGGAGATCTTCTCCTTATGCTGGATTATGGCATCTTCTATGAGTTTATTCCAATGGATACCTATGGTACCAATCATCAAAAGGTTATTTCATTAAGCGAGGTTAAACTCAACACCAATTATGCAATGATCATTACCACCAATGCCGGTTTATGGCGTTATAAAATTGGTGATACCATCCGTTTTACATCCCTAAAGCCACATCGCATAAAGGTGTCCGGTAGAACCAAGCATTACATCAATGCTTTTGGTGAAGAACTTATCATTGAAAATGCAGAAGATGCCCTAAAGAAAGTTTGTAAAAGAACGGGTGCCGAAATTGTAGATTATACTGCAGCCCCGGTATACATGAGTGGAAAGGAGAAAGGAGCTCATGAATGGATCATCGAGTTCAAGAAAGAACCCGAAGACCTCAACGTATTTATTGAAATACTAGACGATAGTTTAAAAGCGTTGAACTCGGATTATGAAGCAAAACGCTACAACAATATGACCCTTAACAAACCAATAGTGAATATTGCAAGACCTCGCTTGTTTTACGATTGGCTGAAGAAAAATAACAAACTGGGCGGGCAGCACAAAGTTCCGCGATTATCCAATAATCGCGAACTCCTGGACGAATTAATAGGCATGAATTGGTAAATAGTTCTTCAGAAAAATTTATACGACCTGATACTACTCCACCATAGTTATTAAACTATCATTAAAAAAAGCCACAAACTCTTAGTTCATGGCTCCCTTTATTTTGCTAGACCGGCACTTAGGACACGGCCTTAAGTTTTTTCAAAGTACTTCTCGAAAGTTTTGACTCTGCGTAAGACTTGGTTACATTAAGTCTGGTTTCGTCCGAGCCAGGTAGATTAAACATGGCGTCTGTTAGTATTTCCTCACAAAGCGAGCGTAATCCTCGTGCTCCCAGTTTGTATTCTACGGCCTTATCTACAATAAAGTCCAATGCTCCATCGGTAATGCTAAACTCTACATCATCCATTGCAAACAACTTCTTGTATTGTTTGATGATAGCGTTCTTGGGTTCTGTAAGGATAGCCCTAAGCGTGTTGGAATCCAAGGGGTCCATATGTGTTAAAACAGGTAGTCTTCCAATAATCTCAGGGATAAGACCAAAATCCTTTAAATCTTTTGGCGTAATGTACTGAAGTATGTTTTCATTGTCTACAGTTTCGCCAGAATTTATAGAGCTATAACCGATGGCCTGCATGTTAAGACGTTTCGTAATGATCCGCTCAATACCATCAAACGCGCCTCCTGCAACAAACAAAATGTTTTCTGTATTGACCTCAATAAATTTCTGATCAGGATGCTTTCGTCCGCCTTTTGGTGGCACATTTACAACAGTTCCCTCCAGCAGTTTCAAAAGGGCTTGTTGTACACCTTCGCCGGACACATCTCTGGTAATGGAGGGATTATCACTTTTACGGGCAATCTTATCAATTTCATCAATGAAAACAATGCCTCGTTCTGCCTTTTCTAAATTATAATCTGCGGCCTGCAGTAATCTGGTAAGGATGCTTTCCACATCTTCCCCAACATAACCCGCCTCTGTTAAAACAGTGGCATCTACAATTGCCAGAGGTACATTGAGCATTTTAGCCACCGTTTTGGCCATGAGGGTTTTTCCTGTTCCGGTTTGTCCCACCATGATGATATTGCTTTTTTGTATCTCAATATCATCATCGGAAGGGGCTTGTAGTAGCCGCTTATAATGATTGTAAACTGCTACAGACATAACCATTTTTGTGTGCTCCTGACCAATAATGTACTCGTCTAAAAATGCCTTAATTGCCTTAGGCTTCTTAAGCATGAGCTCAGCTGTTAATTCTGAACCTTTACTTTGCTTCGATTCTTCAACAACAATTCCATGTGCCTGTTCAATACAGCGATCACAAATGTGTGCATCCAGGCCTGCAATTAAAAGGTTGGTCTCGGGTTTTTTCCTTCCACAAAAGGAACATTCTAATTCTTCTTTGGCCATAAATTGTGATTTATACCTTTTTTACTTAGTGCGCAAGGATCAGTCCTATTTGCGTTCCAATACTTCATCTATCATACCATACTCTTTCGCCTCATCGGATTTCATCCAATAATCACGATCTGAATCCTTCTCTACCTGATCGTAAGGTTTTCCGGAGTGATTGGATATGATGGTGTATAATTCTTCTTTTACTTTTATGGTTTCCCGTACAGCTATTTCCATATCCGATACCTGTCCTTGAGTCCCACTCATTGGCTGGTGGATCATCACACGAGAATGTTTTAAGGCCGAGCGTTTTCCCTGCTCACCTGCACAGAGCAATACTGCCGCCATAGAAGCAGCAATTCCTGTACAAATGGTTGCCACATCAGGCTTTACAAATTGCATAGTGTCGTAAATACCTAAACCGGCATAGACACTTCCACCTGGTGAATTGATATAAATCTGAATATCTTTTGCTGAATCTACACTCTGTAAAAACAAAAGCTGGGCCTGTATAATATTAGCTACCTGGTCATTAACACCGGTTCCTAAGAATATTATACGATCCATCATCAGTCTTGAAAAAACGTCCATCGCTACAGCGTTCATTTGACGTTCTTCAATAATATTTGGAGTTAAATTGGTGGGGTACATACTTGTAAGGATACGGTCGTAATACGTACTACTGACCCCCTGATCCTTTATGGCGAATTTTTCAAATTCTTTAGCGTAATTCATTATTTGTATTCAAATTTATTATTAACAATTAAGGCTCAAAAACATCCAGTTTTCAAGCCTTAAAGATACTAATTTATTGTAAGATGATTATTTGTAAACCTCTTTTACAAAATCGTCATAACTAATTTCCTTAACCTTGAGCTTCATTTCAGATTTATAAAGTTCCAATAACTTTTTACTCATTAGTTGTTCATTGAGCCTTTTCACCTCGTCCTGATTTGACAAAATTCTAGCTGCTATATCCTCAAGTTCCTTCTCAGTTGGGTTCATCTGGCCAAATTGAGCCATCTGACCTTTGATCATATCCATCGCAAAAGACTTGAGTTCATCGAATTGATTTTGAAGATCATAGGTTTCTATAAGCTTGCCTTCAATGAGCTGATACCTCATGCTCTTTTCAGATTTCTCGTATTCTTCTTTTGCATCCTCAGCACTCATGGTTTCCTCACCCGCGGTTTGCATCCATTTCTGAAGGAATTCAGATGGCAATTCAAATTTTGTGCTTTCAATCAGATACTCTGTTACATCATTCAGTAACTTTTGATCACTTTGTTGTGTAAATTGTTTTTCGGAATCTTCTTTTATACGTTGTTTTAGTTCGGTAACCGTTGTCACCTTACCATCTGCAAATAATTTGCCAAATAGCTCCTGATCTAAATCGGCCAGCTCCCTTTTGTTGATCTCAGAGACTTCAAAACTTACCTCTACATCTAAACCATGAGCATCATCACGAGACAGCTTTAAAAAGTTAATCAAATCATGATCATCCTTAAAAAGCCCCTTGGTTTTTAAAGTGATCACCGAACCAACTTTCTGACCAATCAGTTTCTTCTTATTGGTCTTTCCCTTGATCTTTTCAAGTTCAAAGGTTGCAACCTGATCGATACCCTGATCTTCATTAACGAACTTACCAGTGATTTCAGATTCTTCAGTCACCTCCTCTTGAGCAACCAGCTTTCCATACTGCTTTTGAATATGTTTTATCTGGTTTTCAATCATTTCCTTGGTGGCGATAATGTGATAGTGGGTTATCCCCTTTTTATTTTTAAGGTCCACGTTGAACTGTGGTGCCAACCCTAATTCAAATTCAAATGAAAAGGCATCTGAATCCCAATTGAGGTCTTCTTGTGGCTTAGGAAGCGGATTCCCCAATACATCTAACTTTTCCTCTACGAGATACTTACCAAGTGCATCCTGTAAAATTTTGTTAACCTCGTCTACCAAAACCGCTTTTCCATATTGTTTTTTAACCATGGACATTGGTACGTGACCCTTTCTAAACCCAGGAATATTGGCAGATTTTCTATAATCGCTCAGTATTTTCTCCACCTTATCGGTATAATCCTCCCTGGTTATATCAACTTTGACAATAGCGTTTAAATCATCAATGTTTTCTCTTGTAATATTCATGTTGTACTCTAACTAAAATTGGCCTGCAAAAATACAATAATTTTCACAACCCAACAAGACTTTAACCGTCTGAATTTTAGCTACTTTTCTTCTGTCTTAAACAATGAAAATAAAAGAGACTCTGAAATGGAGAGTAGGATACTAAACAAAATTGCACTCCATACACCATCCACTCTAAACCCGGGAACAAGACTGTTGGCCAGCAGTATGATGAAAGCGTTAATAAACAGTAAAAAGATACCAAAGGTAATCACTGTAACAGGCAGTGTTAACAGGATCAGTATCGGTTTAATGAACAAATTTAAAACAGCAAGTACTACCGCCACAATCACAGCTGTTACATAGCTGTCTACAAAGACACCATTGAGGATGTTGGCCAATACTACAACCGCGATGGCACTTAACAAGGTTCTGATTAAAAGATTCATGTAGTGAGATTTTCTGAAATATACTAAATGCTATTCAATAAACCGACGTACCGCATTATAAAAGGCATTTGGGTTTTCGGCATGTAGCCAATGCCCTGCTTTTTCAATGGTTTCGATCCTGGCCATTGGAAAACTTCGCTTGATCTGGGTTTCATCCTCCGGCCCAATATACTCGGACTTGTCACCTCTTAAAAACAAAGTTGGCCCCTTGTATATAGCACCAACAGCTAAACCTTCTCCCACTTCCTCAACATTTTCTTTTAAAACGGGAAGATTCATCCTTAATCCCAGCTGACCCTTTTTTACCCAGTACAGGTTTTTAAGTAGAAATTGCCGCACACCGAACTCCTGAATGTAGTTACTTAGCGCATGGTCCGCTTCGCTTCTGCTTGTTATTTTATTAAAATCCAGTTGACTTAAGCCCTCGAGAATAGCCTCATGATGCACGGGATAATATCTGGGAGAAATGTCTGCCACAATGAGTTTCAAAGTCCGTTCAGGAAACTGTGTAGCAAAGGTCATGGCCGTCTTGCCACCCATAGAATGACCAAGAAGAATTGCACTATCAAATTGATGATACTGAAGATATTCAAACAGATCGGCAGCCATCACATCGTAGTTGAAGACCTCGTCGTGGAAGCTTCTTCCATGATTGCGCTGATCGACCAAATGTACCTGAAATCCCAGTTCTGCAAATCTATTACCCAGGGTCTTCCAGTTATCACCCATTCCCAGGAATCCGTGTAGGATAATCAAGGGCAACCCTTCACCTACAATATTGGAATATAATCTCATCGCAGCCTGTGTAAATACATTTGAATCACGTTTTCGACCCCTAAATAAAGACTTCCAGACACGAGGGCGTGTCCAATGGATACTTCGAGCAAGTTTGGTATGTTCTCTTTAAAAAAGCGAATGTTCTCCAAAGACAGGTCATGACCAGCATTAACCCCCAATCCGAGCTCGGTCGCTAATTGTGCGCTGGCGGTGTAAGGTCTTATTGCCTGTATGTTACCCTTCGCATATTCGGCGGCGTATTGCTCAGTGTAAAGCTCTATTCGATCGGTTCCGGTAGCCTTTGCAGCCTCTACCTGTGATAATACCGGATCCAGAAATACAGATGTTCTAATATTATTGGATTTAAACTCTTCAATGACCTCTGACAAAAAACTTCTGTGTTTAACGGTATCCCAACCTGCGTTGGAGGTAATGGCATCTTCAGCATCGGGTACTAAGGTCACCTGTGTGGGTTTTATTTCCAGCACAAGGTCAATGAACTGAGGAATAGGATTCCCTTCAATATTAAGCTCAGTGGTGACCACTTTTTTGAGGTCCCTCGCATCCTGATATTTGATATGTCGTTGGTCCGGTCTTGGGTGAATTGTAATCCCCTGACCACCATAAGACTCCACATCCCTGGCAAACTGAAGCAAGTCCGGGACATTACCACCACGGCTGTTTCTCAACGTCGCGATTTTATTGATATTCACACTTAGCTTTGTCATCCCTTAATGTTTTTGGACTGCAAAAATACAAAGGGTCCTGCCCTTTATCGGGTTTATTGTGATAAATTTGTCGTAGAAAAATCACAAAGTTATGCAACTAGAACACTATATAATTAACGATGTGAAGCCAATTGATATTGACGAATCGGTAGGTGAATTGCAACTATTGTTCAACCAACTCACCTATTCGCACATTCCTGTTAGTCATAACGGCATTTATATTGGTTGTATATCAGAAACAGACGCACATTGCTTTAATGCCGAGCAAAAAATTGAGGAACTGAAGTATGCTGCTGAAGGTTTCTTCGTTCGCTCAGTAACTAATTGGCTGGATGTATTGGAAGCTTTCGCTAAGAGCAACAGCAATATTATGCCGGTGCTGAGTAGTGAGGATAATCGCTATCTTGGTTATTACGAATTAAACGATTTAATCCATCTTTTTCACGAAACACCGTTTCTATCTGAACCCGGAGCAATAGTTATCATTGAAAAAGGCATCAACGACTACTCATTTAGTGAGGTTTCGCAAATTGTAGAGTCAAATAATGCCAGAATACTAGGGCTGTTTATTTCAAAAATGGACAGTGACCGTGCACAGATCACCCTAAAAATTGGCGGAAGTAGTATCAATGATATATTACAGACCTTCAGAAGGTACAGTTATGAAATTATTTCGGGGCATGAACAGGACGATTATCTGGAAAACCTTAAAGAGCGATCACAATACCTCAACAGGTACCTGAACATTTAGATTTTGAAATGAGCCAAAAAAGCTTGTCGATTCCGACCTTAATGATATACTGAGCGTTGCATCTGACCATAAACAATAAAAACTAAACAGATGAAAATAGCCATCTACGGCCAAACCCACAGCGAAGTAAACTCCAATACCTTTTTAGGATTATTAGACTTGCTTAAGGAGTGGCGCGTTGAAGTTTTTGTTGAAAAGAACTTCCATTACATGATGCATCTGGAGCATTCGGTGAACACTTTTCAAGAGCTCGATAAATCATTTGACATACTCATAAGTATTGGGGGTGACGGCACTATACTTCGTGCTGTGACCTTCATCAGAGATACGGGAATCCCTATTGTGGGGATCAACACCGGAAGACTGGGTTTTTTGGCAACTATTCCTTTAGACGAGTATAAAACGGCGATCGCCAATGTATTGGAAAAAAAGTACCACCTCTCCAAACGCAGCCTTCTGCAGGTAAGTACCTCTCTGCCTCACCCCGAAATAAGAGACACCAACTTTGCATTGAACGAAATTGCTGTAAGCCGCAAGAATACAACATCAATGATTACTGTAGAAACCCATTTAGATGATGAATATCTCACCTCTTACTGGGCAGATGGTTTAATACTCTCTACACCAACAGGCTCAACAGGATATTCTCTGAGTTGCGGCGGACCGGTTATTACTCCCGAATCCAATAATTTTGCCATCACCCCTATTGCGCCTCATAATTTAAATGCAAGACCTCTGGTAATAAATGACGATACAACGGTACGATTGAAGGTGACGGGCAGAGAGAGCGAATTTCTCGTCTCCCTGGATTCCAGAATTGTTACCCTTCCAAATGCATGCGAGCTTACGATTAAAAAAGCTGCCTTTAAAATAGGCCTGGTAGAGATGCCCAAGGACAGCTTCCTTAAAACACTGCGAAAAAAACTCCTTTGGGGTGAAGATAAACGCAACTAAACAATAAAAGAAGGCATAATTAGTTAAATGCTATGGCTTAAGCTGCCAAATTATTATCACCTGATCATAATTGTTATATTTGCAAACTTTTAACAAACAATGCGTCAACTCTTTCTAGCCCTAACTTTTTTATTTGGCACCCAAATATCTCATTCACAGATATATGAAGTCGGTATTTTTGCAGGTGGCAGTAATGTTATTGGCGACGTTGGTGCAACTAATTACATCAATCCTAATTCCTTTGCTTTTGGTACCATTGCAAAGTGGAACAGAAGCCCCAGACACTCGTTCAGGGCCTCGGTGATTTATTCAGAACTCAGTGGATCTGACTCCAAATCTGACGATCCCAGACGCATTGAAAGAGATTACAGTTTCGCTACCAATGGTCTTGAGATATCGGCAGGAATGGAATTTACCTTTCTCGATTTTGATCTCCACGAACCAGGTTTAAAAGTAACCCCTTACATCTTCTCAGGTATTTCTACCCTTCATCACAACAATTATTTTTTTGATTTGAATGGCAACTACAGAGACGAAAACACCTCGAGCTGGGCATGGGGTATTCCCATGGTAGTAGGCGTAAAAGGTAATATTACCACGCATCTCATATTAGCGTTTGAAATTGGTTTCAGGTACACTTTTTCTGATGAGATTGACGGCAGCGTGCCCGACAGTGCCCAACGAGAGAATTTGAGCTTTGGAAACATCAATAGTAATGATTGGTATAACTTTACGGGATTTACATTAACTTATACCTTTGGGAGACGCCCTTGCTACTGTAACTTTTGATATGAGTTTAAAAGACCAAATAAATAAAGCACAATTGCCCGATCACATTGCCATCATTATGGATGGTAACGGTCGTTGGGCCAAGCAAAAAGGCATGATAAGAGTTTTGGGGCATGAAAACGGGACCAAAGCAGTAAGACAGGTTGTGGAAGCAAGTGCAGAGTTGGGTGTAACTAATTTAACGCTTTACGCCTTTTCTACAGAAAACTGGAAAAGACCCAAACTAGAAGTTCAGACGCTCATGAAATTACTCGTTAAGTCTCTGAAAAAAGAAATCAAAACCCTTCAGGACAATAAGATTAAGCTACAGGCAATAGGCCACTTGGAAGATCTACCAAAGAATGCTTATGAAGAACTGATTTATGTAATTGAAGAAACAAAAGACAATAAAAATATGACATTAACACTGGCTTTAAGCTATGGAAGTCGCAACGAAATTGTTAATGCCATAAAAGATATTTCATCTAAAGTTAAAAATAACATAATTTCAATCGATGATATTGACGAATCCGTTATAAATAAGCATCTTTATACCCAAAATTTACCGGATGTTGACTTGCTCATCAGAACCAGCGGGGAGCACAGAATAAGCAACTTTTTATTATGGCAAATCGCCTACGCTGAATTGTATTTCACAGATATATTATGGCCTGATTTTAAGAAAGATGACTTGTATGAGGCCATATTAAATTATCAAAACAGAGAACGTAGATTTGGAAAGACTAGCGAACAACTTACCTCTTAATATTCGATCCCTTTTTCAATACTCCTTTATGACACTTCTTTTTTTAGTGTCATTCCTTGTTTCTGCCCAGTCTACAATTTCTAATCTGGGTGAAAAATACACGATCAGGGAAATCGTTGTTACCGGTAACACCTCCTTTAATGCCAATACCATTATTACCTTCTCCAGATTAAGAAAGGGAGACGAGATTGTGGTAGGGGGTGAAAAAATTGGTGAAGCAGTCAAGCGCCTTTGGGGCTCTAATCTTTTTAGCAGTATTGATATTTTCCTCATTAACATAGAAGGAAGCGAAGCTGATGTGGAAATCAATATTTTGGATCTTCCCGAACTGAGAGAAGTAACGCTTGAAGGTGTGAAAAAAGGAAAGATTGAGGAAACCTTAAATGAAAACAACCTGAAAGCAGGGGTTAAGGTCACTGAAAACCTCATCGCAACTACTAAAAATTACCTCACTGAGAAGTATCAGAAAAAAGGCTTCTACAATACAAAAGTAAACATTGTCACCCGCGAAGTGCAGGACTCAGTAGAAAAGCTAAGGGTTGATATGTTTGTGGGTATCGATCGTGGCCAAAAGGTAAAGGTCAAATCCATTACCATTAATGGAAACGAAAAATTTAAAGACAGTAGAGTGCGTGCTGCCATGAAGAACACCAAACAAAAGCAATTTCTAAGGGTTTACAAGCGCTCTAAATACATTGAGGAAGATTATCAGGAAGATCTGAAGAGCATAGTGGATTTCTACAAAGAGAACGGATATCGCGATGCCAGGATTGTCTCAGACTCTCTTATTGTTGAAGACAGGGATAATATTTCACTAGTCATCGATTTGGAAGAAGGTGAAAAATACACCTACGGAAAAATTGATTTTGTGGGAAATACTGTTTTTGGAGACGAGACCCTTGCTGTCATACTGGGAATTAATCCCGGAGACACCTATAATGGGGTAGAATTAAGAAAACGAATACTTGACGAAACTAAACCAGATGGTGAAGATTTAACCAATTTATATCAGAATAATGGATATATGTTTTCGTCCATCAATCCGGTTGAGGTCAGTGCAGATGGTAATGTTATTGACTTGGAAGTTAGGGTAACAGAAGGTAAACCTGCTTATTTTAATAATGTGACGGTAACGGGTAACGACGTGACTAATGATAAGGTGATTTATCGCGAATTAAGAACAAGACCGGGTGAATTGTACAGTAAGGCCAATATCATCAGAACCATACGCGAACTGGGGCAACTGGGGTTCTTTGATCCGCAGCAAATAGCCCCTAATATTACCAATCCAAACCCTGTTGACGGAACGCTCGATATTGAATATGCCGTTGTGGAGGCAGGGTCCAGCCAGATCGAATTACAAGGAGGGTATGGCGGAGGTGGCTTCATAGGTACCCTTGGGCTCTCATTTAATAATTTCTCAATTAAGAATATTTTTAATAGAGAAGCATATACGCCAGTACCACGAGGTGACGGTCAAAGCCTGGCTTTGAGACTTCAGGTGAGCCAGTTCTTCCAGACTTTTAGTTTTTCATTTGCCGAGCCCTGGTTTGGAGGACGAAAACCAACCCAACTGTCAACCTCGATTTCGTATTCCAGACAGTTCCTTTTCGACCCAATTAGTCGTAGAGCTGATAGAAGCAGAAGTTTCAATATTATTGGACTTACTTTTGGAAAGTCCAACCGTCTTTCGGTACCGGATGATTTCTTTGTTTTATCTCAGGCTTTAAGCTTTCAGCACTATAACTTGCGGAATTACAGCACCCCACTGTTCACTTTTGCCGATGGTTACTCCAATAACTTATCCTATACGATTGCCTTGTCCAGGAACAACACATTCAATGATCCGATCTACCCATTGGGAGGATCTAACTTTCTGGTATCCCTTAAATTTTCACCACCCTATTCTTTATTCGATGGTAATGATTATGAGGCCCTGGCAGAGGAACGGGAAGGTCTCAATCGCGCAGATCCTGATGATCAGGCGCGTATTGCAGAAATTGACCAGCAGCGCTTTGGATGGCTAGAGTTTTACAAAGTAAAGTTTAAAGCAGATTGGTTCCAGAAACTGGTGGACAAACTGGTGCTAAGGCCCAGTGTGGAGTTTGGGTTTCTGGGCGCTTATAACAATGCACGAGGCGTCATTCCCTTTGAGCGATTTTTCCTTGGAGGAGACGGTCTCGGAAACTTTGCTTTGGACGGAAGAGAGGTTATTCAGTTAAGAGGGTATCCAAATCAGTCCTTGTCTACTGTTGACGGGAGCTCCATTTACAATAAATTTTCTCTGGAACTAAGGTACCCCATCACCTTGGGTGCACAGGCAAAGATCTACGGACTCACATTTATGGAGGCAGGAAATTCGTTTAATGATTTTAAGAATTTTAATCCTTTTGATATTAAACGTTCGGCCGGCCTCGGTTTACGGGTATTCATGCCTGCCTTTGGTTTATTAGGTATCGATTTTGGATACGGATTCGACCCTTTACCCGGATTATCGACACCAAACGGATGGGAAACTCATTTTATTATTGGACAGCAGTTCTAAGTTTGGCAC
>CAWZYX010000020.1:0-34492 GCA_963966315.1 uncultured Winogradskyella sp.
GTATAATCCAACCGTTACTGTAATTAAATACGATTACCTTATTCAGAATGGTTGTCTCGAAAACAACTGTTTTAAAAATACCGTTCTGAACCAGTACATCAAGAATGACTTTGACCATCAGGAGGTCGATCAAAGTAGCAAGAAGTCTTTTATAAATTGGTTTCATACGTATTTTAATTTCCACCGCAATTGCAATATCTATTATATTTATGCCTTCTGTCTTTATTCTTACATTTTGAAAAAGATTAGCAGCAAAGCACAAACTTCTGAAGGTTGCACTTAGCTGCCTAATCCAATACATAATGTTAACCGTCGGCTTAACGTTTCATTCTTTTACTGAAATCTAAATAAATAAAAGTATCAGTACAGGAATAATTGCCTTCTTTAAAGAGTACTTGATATTCCAACTTTTGGTTTTTGAATGATCATAATATTGTATGACAGCAGTTGATCACTACCAATAATTCTTAAGAGGACCTCTTTGACTTTCGAAAATAATAAAGAATTAATACTAAATTCAGACCCCAAAAAGTAATTATAAACCAGAACTTATTTGAAAGACCAACAGTGACAAAATGGTCTATCAAAAGGAAACTGACCAATACTATGAGAATTACCAAACTCACTAATATGACTTTATAACTTTGCATAGTTAAAAACCAAATAAATTATAACCTACAAGTGAAGTATCCTAAAGCAACTATACCAGTTGCAACGCTGCCAGCGAATGCACAGGGTGGACACCACCAGCCAGTTAGACCGGTAAAAGCGGTTCCAGCCATGACCAAATCGGTTGTTTGCTGCTCACACTCTTCTCTTGTCATATCTCGATCTGAAAGAGAAGTTAACAAATCTATTTCAGCAGTCCAAATATCTTGTGAAGTTTCATAAGCATTTACCTTAATCATATCTCCATAATCCCCATTGGGTAACTCATGGTAAACTAATATTTCATTATCAGGTAATGAACCTACATAAAGAATTCCAGCATAAACTCCGTCATTACTGATTTCATAAAAATCAGTATGTAAAATTTCATACCCCTGAGCGTTAGGTAAATATTCAAAAGGATTAGAGTTTCGATTGTTTTCCGTAATTTCCGATTTGCTTAAAAGAGATATCGAATTATGAATATTATTCTCGGCACTAAGCTCGGTTATCATTTGATTAAATTGTTCAAGATTATCAATTTTGACAGACTCAGATTGATCAATATCTTCAATACTTGCGTTATCACAATACGTCAAAAATACCATACCAATACAAATGACCCCCATTTTTAGCTTAGGGACAGTTTTGTTAATTACTTCGTAAATAGAACTTGAATGTTTTTTTAATTTTCTCATGACAATTTAAATTTAAATTAATGACGTGCTGCTCATTGCAGCTATCAAAACTCTTTTGACATTATAAAATTAAAAGAACTCAATATCAGATAGTTGTGGAAAAACCACAGAGCCATATTTAAAAAAGTTATGATTTCTATAAAAAGAAATTAGAAAACCACCCTTCTGGCGCCATCCCACTAGAAGCTATCAGGGTTTTTAAGCACTTCCCCCTAACTTAAATCGGGCGAATCCATTGATTTTGAACAGCTTGACAAATGTGGTAAAACCACAAATTTTCAAAGCAGATTTCAAAATATTTCATTTTTAACGTAAATTTAAAGAACATGTTCAAGGATGTAATTCTGATACTTGCTGTTAATGGTTGCTCAACCTGTTCACATATTAATTATTGAAGATCACGCTCTGGTTACCGAAAGCTATAAGACTATCCTCCATTCCATAGAGGAGCAGGACTTTGTCGTCGATGTCGCACTAAATTGTGACGCTACCCTCGAACGATTAATGGCTAAGTCCTTTAACCTCATACTTTTGGATATTCAGTTACCGGCCTCGTCTGATCGCAAATTTTTAGACGGTGAGGATCTGGGCATCTTCATCAGAAAGCATCAGCCAGAGGCAAAAATTCTGGTCATTACAGCCATTGCAGAACCCTTAAGAATCGAAAGTGTTTTTAAGTACATTGACCCGGAAGGTTTCATCATTAAATCCGACGTCAACTCCAGGGATGTCCGTCTGGCCATCCAACAGCTTTTACGGGGAAGAACTTTTTTCAGCAGCAGTACAAACCCTTACAGAAGGCTGCCTAAAAGTTCTCGTGAACTCATTGACGATTATGACCGTAAAATCCTGTACCACTTGTCCCTCGGTGAAAAGACCAAGGACCTTCAGAAATTCGTCCCTCTTTCCAAACGCGGTATCGAGGAACGCAAAGTAAAGCTAAGAGATCTGTTTGGGATTGATAAAAACTCGGAGACCAACCTCATCAAAGAAGCCAAAAAGAGAAATATCATCTAGCGCTTCCTCCAAAAGAAAGGTGTGAGCAGGATCAGGATGGTGAACAGTTCCAATCTACCAAGTAACATCATAAAACTTGCCCACCACTTTCCCAGAGGAGGGAGGGCCGAATAGTTGTTCACCGGTCCGAAGTCGCCTAAGGCAGGCCCCACATTTCCCAAACTCGACGCCGAAAGACCAATGGCCGACTGGAAATCGATCTGAAACATACTAAAGACCAAGGCCCCTATGATGAATAGGAGCATGTACAGTATGAAAAACCCCAGAATATTGAACACGATATCCTTGGACACCGATTTATTGTTATAGCGCACCGGTAAGATGGCATTGGGATGTAAGGCTCTGTTAAACTCCAGGAAACCATTCTTGATGAGTACCAAATGGCGTACCACCTTTACACCACCTGCGGTACTTCCGGCCGAACCTCCTAAAAACATGAGACCAAAAAAGAAGACCGTTAAAAAAGGAGTCCATGCCGTGTAGTCTGCCGTAACAAAACCTGTGGTGGTCACTACGGCCAGTACCTGAAACAAAGCATGTCTGAAGGCACTTTCAAACTCTCCAAACACCATTGGATGATCGACCGTAGACCTGGATACGTCTGCCCTAAAATAGATTAGTACTGCGGCAACAAGGGTAAAAATAGCAATGAACTTAAAGTACAGTTTAAATTCTTCGTCCTTGATCACTTTCTGGACTTTACCCTTAAACGCAAAATAGCTCAGGACAAAATTGGTCCCAGCCAGAAACATAAAGAGCATGACAATGTACTGAATCAAAGGGCGGTCATTCCAATAGGCCAGACTGGCATTTTTAGTCGAAAAACCACCGGTTGATAAGGTGCTTAAAGCATGGTTAATGGCATCGAAAAAGGACATCCCGGCCACCTTCAACAGGATGGTCTCTGCAGCCGTGTATCCAAAATAGATAAGCCACAATCTTTTAGCTGTATCTGTGATCCTGGGGTGTAGCTTATCGCCTCCGGGACCCGGAGCCTCGGCTGCAAACAGCTGCATTCCCCCAATGCCGAGTAAAGGTAATATGGCAATTGCCAGCACGATGATGCCCATCCCACCAATCCAATGGGTTAAGCTTCTCCAGAAGAGGACCCCATAAGGCAACACCTCTATATTGTTAATGACACTGGCACCTGTAGTGGTGTAACCGGACATGGTTTCAAAAAAAGCATCCGTAAAAGAAGCGACAGACCCCGTCATGACATACGGCAGGGTTCCCGAAAGTGACATGATGATCCAGCCAAAGGCCACCACGATATACCCCTCACGTTTGTTCAGCTCTTTTCGGTGATTTCTGGTGGCCAACATCATAATCGATCCCATTAAAAGGGTGAACAAGCCTGCCAGAGATAGTTCTAAGGTCACCCCGTCTGCATAGATCGCACTGACCAATGCGGCCAGTAACATAAACCCGCCATTAAAAAGTAAAAGCAGACCTAGGAAGTGAAAAATGATCTTATAGTTCAGTTTCATTTTCTGAGCTAAGCCCTAATAAACAGGGCATTCATTAAAATTATCAGGCAAAGAAAGCTTCTACTTCAGAGATGGACCGCGGTAAACAACAGACCACCACCCGATCACCTGATTCTATCCTGAAGCTTCCCAGAGGGATCAACCCTTCTCCATTCCTGATCACACCGCCAAATATAGCGGATTTGGGAAAATCCAGGTCCTTAATTCTGCGATTGGTAATTTTTGATTTTGGCTTCACCACAAATTCAAGCAATTCGGCATTCATATTGGTGAGTTTGGTCATGGCCACTACTTCCCCTTTTCTTATGTATCTGAAAATGCTATTGGCAGCAAGTAGTTTTTTATTGATCAGCGTATCGATTCCGATGGACTGAGATAGTTGAAAATAGTCCATGTTTTCTACCAAAGCAATGGTCTTTTTGACACCTTTATTCTTTGCTAAAAGACAGGACATGATGTTGGTCTCCGAATTCCCGGTCACTGATATAAAGGCATCCATCTCAGAAATATTCTCCTCTTCCAGAATTTCTACATTTCGACCATCCCCACAGATGACCAGGGCATTTGGCAGGTCGTCTGCCAGCTCCTCTGCAATGGACTTGCGGCTCTCAATGAGTTTTACGTTGAACTTACTGGCGCAGAGGTCCCGAGCTGTTTTATACCCTATTTTACTACCTCCAAGGATCATCACGTTCTTAATACCCAACTTCACCTTCCCGGAAAGGTCAAATAGTTCCTTATCTCCTCCTTTGGAGGTCATAAACACCACCTTGTCTCCCTCTTTAAACTGAGTATCTCCTCTCGGTATGATGGTATACTGAGTGGCATAGCGCTGAATAGCAATCGGAATAAAATGAAGGTCTGAATAGAGTTCTGCTGCTTCCTTTACCGTTTTTCCCACAAAACTAGCGGTCCGAGAGAGACGCAGTCCCAGCATGGTGAGCGCTCCTTCCTCAAATTCATAGGTGTCGTTAAATCCGTACTGATTGAGCAGCAGTTCTATTTCGGCAGAAGCAAGGGACTCTGGTGAGATCAGTTCGTCAATCCCAAACTGCGAGAACCCAATTGTATCCTTGTGGTCTATAAATTCTGTATTTGAGATTCTGGCGATGGTCCGTTCGGCCCCAAGCTGTTTGGCTAAGACACACGAAGTAATATTAGTAGTTTCTGAGGATGTTACCGCAATAAATAAGGCCGTTGAGTCGATTCGGGCATCTTTGAGAATAGAAATGGAAGTAGCGTCTCCTTTAATGGTCCTAATGTCCAAATGCTCCCCTGCATAGGTTAAGCTCTCTTTTTTATTGTCGATAAGGGTGATTTCCTGAGACTCGTATGATAAAAGCTTGGCCAAATGAAACCCTACTTCTCCGGCTCCGGCAATGATGATTTTCATTAATTGTGCTCTTGAATGCTAAGACAAATATACGTTTTATTTGATGCAACACTTCTTAAATTCGACCTTCAGAATGTTAATTGCGACATAGGAACACGATTCATAATACAGTATATTTGCCAAAAGAAAATGATAGAAAAAGTTAAGCCATACAAGAAAAGTAATCAGGATAAAAAGCAACAGGTAACCCAGATGTTCGATACCATCTCAAAAGAGTACGACGGACTTAACAGGGTCATCTCTTTTGGCATTGATATCAAGTGGAGAAACAAGGTAGTTGATTTGGTTGGCAATACCCATCCTAAGAGGGTACTCGATGTTGCGACCGGCACCGGAGATCTGGCTATTAGCTTGTGTAAAAGTGGTGCCAGTGAGATCATAGGCCTGGATATCAGTGCAGGCATGCTTGAGATCGGCAAAGTGAAGGTTAAAGAAAAATCACTGGATAGCCGTATCAAAATGATGATCGGCGATTCGGAAAACCTGCCTTTTGACGAAAATTCATTTGATGCGATCACGGTGGCCTTTGGCATTAGAAACTTTATGAACCTAGATAAGGGGCTCTCAGAAATACAGCGCGTGCTCAAGCCTGGTGGTTTGTTTGTGATCCTGGAAACATCGGTACCTACAAAAACCCCTTACAAACAGGGTTATAAGTTTTACTCTAATTATATTTTGCCTAATATTGGCAAACTGTTTTCTAAAGACAAAAGTGCTTACAGGTATTTAAGCGAATCGGCTTCGGTCTTCCCATATGGAGAGGAACTGAACAATATTTTAAGAAAAAACGGGTTTATTAACGTTGAAGATTTACCTCAAACCTTTGGTGTTGCTTCCATTTATACTGCTTCAAAAGCTTAACATGAGAATTTTTTTCAGCCTTCTTTTTATTGGATTGTCGTTGAGTTGTACTGCTCAGCTCTTTAGCAAAGAAAAAATCAAGAATAAGGAAAACATGGATAAAGAGATACTGTCATGGGGTTATTATTTAGGCCTGAACAGTTTTGATTTTAAATTTAATTATGAAGAAGATCTGGAAGATATTCTCGTTGAAAGCACAGCCGGTTTCCAATTAGGACTGATTGGCGATTTACGGATTAATGATTATTTAAACTTACGTCTGGAACCCGGTGTGTTCTTCATTACTAGAAACCTGCAGTACGATGAGAGCTATTTTGAAGGTGAGGACTTTAATGATTCAGATTTACTACGTGAGGTAAAATCTACCTACGTACATTTTCCCCTACTGCTAAAAGCTTCAGCGAAAAGGATCAATAATTTTAAGCCCTTTCTCATTGGAGGAGTCTCTATGGCCCTGAACCTATCCAGTAACGAAAATAACCCTGACGACAACAGCGCCGGGCAGTTTCGAATGACCAGCACCTCCTATTTCTATGAGGTGGGTTTTGGAGTAGATTTTTACCTTCCCTACTTTAAATTTACCCCTTCCATCAGAGGAATATTTGCCATAAACGATGAATTGATCAGGGATAATGACCCAGACAGTCCCTGGACAGGGAATATCAATTCCATGCAAACACGCGGGATTTTTGTTAACCTGGCCTTTCGCTAGATCTTTTTATTTCACTCAGACAAATAGCGGTAGCCGTAGCCACATTAAGGCTCTCTGTTGAACTACTGTCACCATATTGAGGAATCGTGATTTTTTGGGCGATCAGCCCTTCAATCTCTCTCGAAATACCACGCGCCTCATTACCCATAACCAATGCAATATTTGATGGATAGGACTGTTCATAAATAGACTGTCCGTCTAAAAAGGTACCGTATACGCCACCACTGTAATTATTTAAAAAAGATTTCAAGTCGGTATAATGCATCCTTACCCTTGCCAGAGATCCCATGGATGCCTGTACCACCTTGGGATTGTAACAGTCTACCGTTTCCTTACTACAGACAATTGTTGAAAGACCAAACCAGTCTGCCAGCCTGATAATGGTTCCCAGGTTCCCGGGGTCTTTGATGTCATCAAGAATAAGAATAACGCCTTCAAGCTTTGGTTGACCTAATTCTTGAGGTATTTCAAAAAGTGCCAGAGAATCGTTGGGTGTTTTCAATTGAGTAATGCGTTTGAGATCCGCCTCGCTTACTTCATTTACCGTAAGGTCTTTAAACTGACTGGGGTTTGTGGTATAGACAGATCGACAGATAAATGGTGAGTTTAAAAACTCAGAAATCCCTTTTACTCCCTCTACCGTAAATAATTGGTAAAGCGATCTGTTCTTTTTAAGACCAAGACTTTTAATTAACTTAATCTGATTCTTTGATAACATTAAAATGTAATTACTTTTGTTTCTGGCGAAATATGAGCAAATTAGTACATTTTACACTAATTTTTAACAGTAAGTCAAATTATCAGTAATTCATTTTCAATTTGAAAATTCCCGGACACAACGGAACTTCCAAGAAACAGTACCTCCGTATACTGATGCTATTGATTGGCAGTGCTCTGGGCTTATTTCAATTTTCTTGTGATGCCGTAAAGCGTGTTCCAAAAGAGGACTATCTCATCACCAAAAATACCATCGTGGTCGATGAGAAAGTCAACTCACAGGAAGCATTGAAAAATCTTACTGTTCAGAAAGCTAATAGTAAAATTGCCCTCATCAATTTACCCTTCAAACTACACGTCTACAATTTGGCCAGGCCCAATATTGACTCCATCATCCAGGCAAATGTTTACGACAATGAACAAAAAATGAGAAGAAGAACAGCTCTTTACTCCCGTAAACAGTTGGAAAACATTTTGCAGTCGAAAAGAGATTTTAACACCTGGCTCAAAAAAGTTGGGGAACCACCCAGCATACTGGACGAACGCAAGACTGTTCAGACCCAGCAGAATTTAAGGTCATATTACTTTAAAAGAGGTTGGCTGGATAATGAGGTTACTTACGACATAAAAAAGGATTCTAATCAACGTGCGGAGATCACCTATAAGGTCCAAAAGAACGAACCTTATTTTATGGATTCCCTAAAGCTGAGCATTTCCACCCCAGCCGTGGACTCTATTTTCAGGCAGCACTACGAGGAAAGTTTGTTAAAACCAAATTTGCAATACAATGAAGACACCTACACCAAAGAAAGGGAGCGTATCACTACCTTAATGAGAAATTCAGGGGTCTACCACTTTGGGCAGGACAATATCAGCTTTGAACTGGATACCATAAGAGCAACGAAATCCTTTGATACGGAATTGTTTATTAGCGACCGATTGATCAGAGATCTTGATTCCTCAAGACTGGAACCCTTTAAAGTCTTTAAAATTAAGGATATTAACATATATACCGATGTAAGCATCTCTCAAAGAGAATCCAGGGAGATATCAGACTCCACTCATTACAAGGGTTTTAATCTTTACAGTTACGACGAACTAAAATACAAACCCAAGGCACTAACCGATGCAGTGTTTATTACCGATTCGTCAGTGTACAGAGATATTGACAGAACCCGTACCCTTCGGTATCTCAACCAGCTTCAAATCTTTCGCTATCCCAGTATTGAATACGTCGAACACAAGGAGGACACCAGCCTTACAGCCAATATCTATTTATCCCCAAAAAAGAAATACACACTTTTTTTTGAACCTGAAATAACAACGAGTAACATTCAAACTGTGGGGTTAGCATTCAACACCGGTCTAAAAGTAAGGAATGTCTTTAAAGGAGCTGAGACCTTAGACTTTTCACTACTAACAAGTATTGGTGCCTCGCGCGAAGGTGCAGACCCCGATGATCCCTTTTTTGATATTCTGGAGTTAGGAGGTAATATAGGGCTAACAGTTCCTCGGTTCTTTCTGCCATTTAATACCGATAGGATCGTCCCAAAATACATGTCCCCTACCACCAGACTGAATTTAACAGCGACCAGCCAAACCAATATTGGACTGGACAAACAGTCCTTTTCGAGCATCCTATCCTACAATTGGTTTCCGTCTGAACGGGCGACCAATACTCTGGATCTGGTGAATGCACAGTTTGTAAATAACTTAAATCCTAACGCCTACTTTGAGGTATACTCTACCTCCTACAACGTGCTAAACGATGTTGCACGAAATATAGGGTACATTGGTGAAGACGAATCACTGAGCATCCCTGAGGGAGCCGAGATGTTTATCGAGGATGTACTGTCCTCAAATACCTCTTTACAGCCCGGTGACGAGGGATACATTACAGTAGTCAATATTGATGAACGAAAGACGCGACTTACGGAAAACAACCTGATTGTCTCTACCAGTTTTCGATACACGCGAGATACCCGGGAAAGCTTGTCCGATAACAACTTCTCCATATTCAGATCCAACATAGAGCTTGCAGGTAATCTGCTTTCAGGTCTGGCCAATCTTTTTGATGCACCACAGAACGAAAATGGGGCCTATGAAGCCTTTGGAGTGGCTTTTTCGCAATACATCAAAACAGAGCTGGATTACATCAAATACTGGGGCTTTGGTGGTAAAAAAGTCCTGGCCACCAGAAGTTATATCGGAATTGCTATTCCTTACGGGAATTCCAATAACATTCCTTTTGCCAAATCGTTCTTTGCGGGAGGACCAAATGACAACAGAGCATGGACAGCTTATAACTTGGGACCGGGGAGCATTCGAAATTTCGATGAGTTTAGTGAGGCGAACTTTAAACTGCACTTTAGTGTAGAACAGCGATTTAACCTTTTTGGTAGTTTTGACGGTGCTTTTTTTGTTGATGTAGGAAATATTTGGAATGTTTTGGACAATGTAACCATCCCGGAGGCTACTTTTGACTCACTGGCCTCATTAAAGGATATTGCTGTAGGTTCCGGATTTGGACTGCGATACGATTTTAACTTCTTTGTCGCCAGGCTGGACACCGGATTCAAAACCTACAACCCTGAGCTTGAAATGAGCCGACGCTGGTTTACAGATTTCAATTTTAAAAATGCTGTTTTTAACATTGGTATCAACTATCCGTTTTAGTCTTACCTGATGGTTCTTATTTAGAAGACAATATTACCGGCATTTGTCTAAAATCCTTATTTTTGATTTAATTTTAATAAAATCACTCAATGAGTCATTCCATTAAACCCGGCGTCGCTACCGGGTACGAAGTTCAGAATATTTTCAAGTTAGCAAAGGAAAAGGGTTTTGCCCTTCCGGCAGTAAATGTGATCGGTTCCAATACCATTAACGGTGTTTTAGAAACTGCCAAATCGCTCAATTCTCCTGTGATCATCCAATTTTCTAATGGTGGTGCACAGTTCAATGCCGGGAAAGGTCTTGGAAACGACCAGCAAAAAGGTGCCATTGCCGGTGGCGTTGCAGGAGCACTTCATGTGCATCATATGTCCAAAGCCTATGGAGTACCGGTAATCCTGCATACCGATCACTGTGCCAAAAAACTATTGCCATGGATCGATGGTCTTCTGGACGCAAGTGAAGCTCATTTTGCCAAAACCGGAAAGCCTTTGTACAGCAGCCATATGATAGACCTTTCAGAGGAGCCCATTGAAGAAAATATTGCTATCTGCAAAACGTATCTGCAACGCATGAAAAAGATGGGAATGACCTTAGAAATAGAACTGGGGATTACCGGTGGTGAGGAAGACGGTGTTGACAATACAGATGTGGACGATTCCAAGCTGTATACCCAACCGGAAGAAGTAGCCTACGCCTATGAAGAACTGAGTAAGGTGAGTGATCAGTTTACCATTGCAGCTGCCTTCGGAAATGTACACGGCGTGTACAAACCGGGAAATGTAAAGCTAACTCCTAAAATATTAAAGAACTCACAGGACTACATTTCAAAACATTATGGTGTAGGTCACAATCACATTGACTTTGTATTCCATGGCGGATCGGGATCTACCGTAGAGGAAATTCGCGAGGGGATCTCCTACGGTGTAATCAAGATGAATATAGATACAGACCTTCAGTACGCCTTTATGAGTGGCATTAGAGACTATATGGCAGATAATTCTGCCTACCTTCAGTCTCAAATAGGAAATCCTGATGGAGCGGACATGCCTAACAAAAAATACTATGACCCGCGAGTATGGCTCAGAAAAGGTGAGCAATCTTTCGTTGAACGCCTGAAAAAAGCATTTGAAGACCTTAACAACGTTAATACACTGTAGTTATTAATTCGCAAATAGAGAACAGTATGGCTTGGTTTAAAAGAAAAGATAAGGGTATTCAAACTGCTACCGAAGAAAAAAAAGACACTCCCAAGGGCCTTTGGTACAAATCTCCTACAGGCAAAATCATCGATACCAAGGAACTGGAGCAAAATTATTACGTGAGCCCTGAAGATGGTTATCACGTGCGCATCGGAAGTAAGGAGTACTTTGAAATTCTGTTCGATGACAATAAGTTTAAAGAACTCGATAGCGATCTCACTTCAAAAGATCCTTTGAAATTTGAGGATACCAAAAAATATCCGGATCGTCTGAAAGCTGCCCAGAAAAAGACCCAACTCAGCGATGCTGTGAGAACAGCCGTGGGAAAATCCATGGGTAAAGATCTGGTCATTGCCTGTATGGACTTTTCCTTCATTGGAGGGTCTATGGGCTCTGTAGTTGGAGAAAAGATCGCACGAGCGGCTGACTACTCCCTAAAGAACAACATTCCGTTTATGATCATTAGCAAATCGGGAGGTGCACGTATGATGGAAGCCGCACTATCGCTAATGCAACTGGCCAAAACATCGGCCAAGCTAGCCCAACTGGCGGAAGCTAAAATACCCTATATCTCCTTGTGTACAGACCCCACTACCGGTGGGACTACAGCGTCCTTTGCCATGCTTGGGGATATCAATATTGCTGAACCAGGAGCGCTCATAGGTTTCGCCGGACCTAGAGTTGTCCGAGATACCACCGGAAAAGAACTTCCGGAAGGCTTTCAAACCTCAGAGTTCTTGCTTGAACACGGATTTCTTGACTTCATCACCCACAGAAAGGACCTTAAAAAGAAGATCAACCAATACCTTGATCTGATACTCAATCAACCTCTAAGAACGGACTAAAAGAGGTCTATTCATGATTTTTGCTTATAATTGTAGCAAATATTAGGATCAACCCAAATCTTAAATTCAACTATTATGAACCTACAAGCAAGACGACTTAGTCTTTTAGTACTGATTTTTACCGGCATCTTCACAGGGTGTGATGAAGCCGATGAACTTACTGAATTTGATATCAGCGAGAGCTTTACCACTACTATTAACGTAAATATTCCTGGTGACTCACAATCGGAGGCAAGTATTGACGAATTTGCCGGTATTGATATAATCAATAGCCCTGAAATCGAAGATAACTACAATTTAATTCAGAGCATTAGCATCAATTCCATTACCTACGAAATTGACGACTTTAGTGGTTTTGACGGCGCGGTTGTTTCAAACGCTTCCTTTACTTTAAATGGTGATACCATTAGTATTGATGATGTTACTCTGGAAGATGCCGACAACAATAATACAATCTTTGTCTTGGAAGATGAGGTTGTATTTAACTCCATCAGCCAGATGTTACTTAATTCAAGTGAATTGTCTATTGGTGTTTCCGGCACTGTCAACGGAACTCCCGTACAGTTTAATGTGATTGTCAACTTCGATATTACGGTCACCGTAGACGTACTTTAAGAAAAAGGAAAGAAGCGAGTGCCAGGCGGCAACTCGCTTCTTTAACCAACCAACTTAAACTAACGTTCTTAATTGAGCGTTATAGGAATTTCTTGTCCATTGTTAAAGGTAAAGGTAGCAGCGTTATCGCAGTCCCCGTCACCAAAGTCAAAAAGGCCACCGAAATTAGTACGTTCCACACTAAAGTTTCCGGATACAAAGTAAATACACACCACTTCTCGTCTTAAAGGCTCTACCACCTCGTAAGAATGGGAATTGCCATTGATAAAAGTCGTGGTCCAGTTGCCGGTGACTTCAAATACGTTATCGCTGAATATTCCGGTTCCGGCTCCTTCTACCCATTCTCTGATCTTAGTTCCCGATCTGGAGGCTTGTAAACCATTAGGCCAGGTTACCGTTATATCTAATTCGTGAGTAAACATGGGGTTACCATTCTCATTACTGCGTTCTCTCAAGATACTTCTGGAGGCTTCAATACTTTTCGCATTAAAGAAAAAGTCGATCAATTCATAGTTGATCATGATCTGCTGGGCCTCAGGATCTCTATTATAGCTTACCAATATCTCTCCCTGAATTAAATGACCTCGAACAATACAACCCTCCTCACCAAAGTCGATGCTGAGTTCTCTATAATTCTGTTGGGCTGTTAAGGTCACAGTTACACATTCGGGTAATGAGAGAGGTTGTGCATAGCGTCCGGCCTCATTTTCGTCGTAATTGTCGAAGACGTCAATTACCAAATCGGCCAGTACCGCATCCATTTCATCGATCTCAGCAGAAGCGAGTAGTTCGGTGGTTTCTTCAAGGGCATTTGAATTCTGGTCAATAGGTTCATCTGAATCGGAGCAAGCACTTAAGGAAAGGGCAAGAGCCGTCGCCGTGGCATAGATCCAAAGAGTTGTTTTCATTCGTTTCATGATCTAATCGTTTTTGAGTTAATCTGTTTCTAAGACCCTGGAACTTAAAAAAGGTTTAAAATGGGTTTGTAAAACTCATCTTTTTACACTTACAGAGAAGCAGTTATAATTAATTAACTATATTTGCCGCCTGAAAGAAGGTCTTTCGGTATACATAAAAATCATTGAACTAATATTGGAATGTATTTAACAAAAGAGAAAAAAGAAGAAATCTTCGCAAAACACGGTAAGGGAAAAAATGACACCGGTTCTGCAGAAGGACAAATTGCATTGTTTACGCACCGAATCAATCACCTGACCGAGCACTTGAAAAAAAATCGTAAAGATTTTAATTCAGAACGTGCGCTGGTAAAACTGGTAGGTAAGAGACGCTCTCTATTAGACTATCTTACTAAAGTGGATATTTTGAGATATCGTGCGATTGTAAAAGAATTAGGATTAAGAAAATAATCGGAAAACCACGCCTTGTGCGTGGTTTTTTATATAAACTCAATCAGAAGAGTCTAACATCTGAATAAAATTAAGCAGATTCTGAGAATTCTCAGAATAACGGTTTTTCATTGGTCAGTCATCACTACAGCGATCACCATTAAGGTAACGCACAACAACAACACAACCCTGACCGTCCGGTAAGGCGGCGACCATTGTTTAACATGTTTGGGTATTATCGATAAGCCCGGACCGAATACATTAATATGATTCCAAAAACATTTAGAGAGGTTATTGACCTCGGAGACGGTAGGGAAATCTCTATCGAAACCGGAAAATTAGCAAAACAAGCCCACGGGAGTGTGGTGGTTCAATCGGGTAATTGCATGATGCTGTGTACTGTGGTATCCAACTATCACGCATCAGATGTGGACTTTTTACCATTGACTGTAGATTACAGAGAGAAATTTGCCGCAGCAGGGAGATATCCCGGTGGATTCTTTAAAAGGGAGGCACGGCCAAGTGATGGCGAAATTTTAACCATGCGTTTGGTTGATCGTGTATTACGTCCATTATTCCCAAAAGATTATCACGCCGAAACCCAGGTGATGATCCAGTTGATGTCTCATGATGACGACGTTATGCCCGACGCCATGGCGGGATTAGCTGCTTCAGCGGCCATTCAGCTTTCGGACTTTCCGTTTGAATGTGCCATCTCTGAGGTTAGAGTGGGACGCGTCAACGGTGAATTTGTTATCAATCCAACCAGAACACAATTGGCAGAATCGGACATTGATATGATCATAGGGGCCTCTGCAGATTCGGTTATGATGGTTGAAGGTGAGATGGATGAGATCAGTGAAGAGGAAATGGTTGAGGCCATAAAGTTTGCCCATGAGGCCATTAAAGTACAATGTGCTGCTCAGGAACGCCTGGCGGAAGCAGTAGGAAGAAAAGAGGTTCGTGAGTATGAGCCTGAAGCCGAAGATGAGGCCCTGGCGCAAAAAATCCACGATATGGTATACGATAAAACCTATGCCGTAGCGAAACAAGGATCGAGCAAGCAGGAACGTGGACAGGCATTCAGCGAGATCAAAGAAGCAGTCTTTGAATCCTTTTCTGAAGAAGAGCAGGCCGAATTGGGAAAACTCATCCACAAATACGTAGCCAAAGCACAGAAAAAAGCTGTGAGAGACCTTACCCTTAACGAAGGACTTCGACTGGACGGAAGAACAACTTCAGACATCAGACCTATTTGGTGCGAAGTGGATTATTTGCCCTCCACCCATGGATCTTCCATATTTACGAGAGGAGAAACTCAGGCGCTGGCTACCGTAACCCTTGGTACCTCCAGAGAAGCAAATGTGATTGATATGCCATCCTATGAGGGTGAAGAGCGATTCTACCTGCACTACAACTTCCCTCCTTTTTCTACCGGTGAAGCCAGACCCATACGTGGAACTTCCCGAAGAGAGGTCGGTCACGGTAACCTGGCACAGCGTGCCTTAAAAGGAATGGTTCCTGATGACTGCCCATACACCGTACGGGTGGTTTCTGAAGTGCTCGAATCAAACGGTTCGTCTTCTATGGCAACGGTCTGTGCCGGAACCATGGCACTCATGGATGCCGGGGTGCAGCTTATCAAACCGGTTTCGGGAATTGCCATGGGCCTTATTTCCGAGGGAGAAAAATATGCTGTATTATCCGATATTCTGGGAGATGAAGATCATCTGGGTGACATGGACTTTAAAGTAACCGGTACTGCAGATGGTATTACCGCTTGTCAGATGGACATCAAGGTAAAAGGACTATCCTACGAGATCCTGGTAAATGCTTTAATGCAGGCAAAGGATGGAAGACTTCATATTTTGGGCAAACTTACCGATGCCATCGCACAACCTAATCCAGACGTGAAAGCGCATGCACCAAAAATGGTTACCGCAACCCTACCAAATGAATTGATCGGTGCCTTTATTGGGCCCGGTGGTAAGGTGATACAAGAGCTTCAGAAAGAAACAGGAACAACCATTGTGATCAATGAAGACCCTGTGACCGAGGAAGGCATAGTTGAGATCCTGGGGACAGATCAGGCAGGAATTGACGCTGTATTAGAAAGTATCGACTCCTTAATGTTTAAACCCGAAAAAGGCAGCGTTTACGAAGTAAAAGTGATCAAGATTCTGGATTTTGGTGCAGTTGTTGAATACGTAGAGGCTCCGGGGAACGAAGTGTTACTGCACGTGAGCGAACTCGCATGGGAACGCACAGAAAACGTTACTGATGTTGTGAACATGGGCGATGTTTTTGATGTGAAATACTTTGGTGTAGACCCAAGAACCCGTAAAGAAAAAGTGTCGCGAAAAGCCCTACTACCCAAACCGGAAGGTTGGGAAGACCGACCAAAACGCGATAATAATCGCGGAGGAAACAATCGTGGAAGAGATAACCGCGGGAGAGATAACAGAAATCGGGATAACCGTCGCGATCAAAGACGATCGAGAGAAGACTAATCAATTTTGATTCTCAATAAAAAAAACCCATCGCTAATGATGGGTTTTTTATTGACTCCTTCCAAATTGTCACCGACAGTTTGACAGTTTAAGTCCCTACCTAAAAAATCAAATTTTTCATATTAGCAATAATCCTGCTCCATCATCAACAATATCTTAAGGATTCTTCAGTATTCTTTAAAGAAATAGAAAAATTAGAATTAGTTCTTCAAATTGGCACTCTCGTATAATCCTTGTGGCTATAGTGACAAATATCATTACAGATTATGAAAATTCTAGTTATTGGAGCGGGAAATATGGGCCTCACTTATGCAGAAGGCATGGCCAACTCGGAACTGATTGGCAGACGCAAGCTAAGGATCTACGATACGGACCCAAAGAAAATAGAGTCGCTCAGAAAAGAGCATAAATTTGAGGTATTTCACGAATTGCCTGCGGCACTCAAGAAGGCAGATATCGTTTTTCTCGGGGTTAAACCCTACCATTGTCAGGAGTTATTTGCAGAGATGCGCCCGCATATTCACGGAGAACAGCTATTTGTTTCCTTGATGGCAGGGGTCACTATTGAATCCATACAACAGGGTCTGGGCGTAAAAAAGGTGATCAGAACCATGCCCAATCTGCCCGCAAAGGTAGGTAAGGGCGTAACCTCCTACACCGAGGCTCGGGAGATCTCAAGGGTGGAGCTCTTAATGGTGCGCCATCTTCTCGATACAACAGGCACTTCCATTCATGTGGATACAGAACGCTTTATCGATGCTTCTACCGGCATTTCGGGCAGTGGTCCTGCCTATGTCTTTTATTTCATGCAGTCCATGCTGGAGGCTGCACAAAAAATGGGCTTTTCAGATTATGATTCCAGAGTACTGGTGAGCAATACCTTTGAAGGCGCTATTGAACTTTTCAACCAGTCGGATCTGAGTCCTGAAGGGTGGATCGACAAGGTGGCCTCTAAGGGGGGAACTACACAGGCGGCAATAGACTCTATGGAGGACAACGATGTGAAGGAACGCATCAAAGAAGCAGCCTATGCCGCATTTAACAGGGCTGTGGAATTAGGAAATGATAAAAAGCAATGAAAACAGATATCAAAAGAGTGGTTGTAAAGGTTGGGACGAATGTGTTAACCAATAAAGACAACAGGATTTTAGGTCCGGTACTTAGAGAACTGGTGCGGCAAATTGCGGTATTGTATGAAGAGGACATTATGGTAATTCTGGTCTCATCCGGTTCTGCCATTGCCGGCATGGAAATTCTGGGTGATACAAAAATTCAGGATAAATCCATCAGAAGGCAGGTGTATGCTTCCGTAGGACAACCGAGAATGATGCGGCATTATTACAGTATTTTTCATGATCACGGAATGAGGTGCGCACAGGTCCTTGCCACCAAACGAGATTTTGACCCCGGCAAACACCGTGAAAACATGATCAATTGCTACGAAGGGCTGCTCTCTGAAGGGGTTATTCCTATTGCCAATGAAGATGATGCGGTTTCAGTGACCATGTCTATGTTCTCCGATAATGACGAGCTTGCAAGCCTGGTGGCTGAGTTGATCAACGCAGACCGCCTGATCATTCTATCTGACACCGATGGGCTATACACAGGGCATCCGGGTGATGACGATTCAGAGCTACTGAACCTTGTCAAGTCCAACCAAAATGTTGAACAATATGTCAGGGCATCTCACAAAAAAGAAGGTGAAGGAAGAGGTGGTATGGCGTCTAAATTAAGGATCGCTAAGGGCACAGCCAATAAAAATATACCAACCTACATCGCCAATGGAAAAAGGGAGAATGTCCTGATAGACATTATAAAGGAAAAACCAATAGGCACAAAATTCATCAGTGCCTGATAAAAATTGATTAAATGAAACTTTTAAATACCGAATTAAAAAACAACGTACTTGCGTCCATGATGAACATTCTGGATCGTAAAAGGGATGAGATCATCAAGGCGAACAAAAAAGACCTGAATGCATTCCAAAAAGAAGATCAGGCACTATATGATCGGCTTATTGTTAACAACAAGAAAGTGGATGAAATGATCAGAGCCGTTTCATCGGTCAAAGATCAGGATGATCCGGTGGGGAAAGAGATTTCGAACAGGACTTTGGGCAACAACTTAAATGTTGTCAATAGAACCGCACCCTTTGGGACCATACTCATCATCTACGAATCACGACCGGATGTGACCATTGAAGCAGCAGTTTTGGCTTTTAAAGCCAACAACAAGATATTGCTCAAAGGTGGAAAAGAAGCACTCAACAGTAATCTCATTCTCGAAAAATGCTGGCATGAAGCTTTGGAACAAAACGGACTGTCGAAAAACTGGATTCGCCTGATGCATTTGAAACGCGAAGAAACAAGAGAATTCCTTATGCATCCGGATGAACCTCTTGATCTCATCGTACCAAGAGGTGGCAAATCACTAATCAGGTTTGTCAAACAACACGCCTCCTGTGCCGTTTTGGTAAGTGGTAGGGGCAATAATTTTCTATACGTTTCTGAACATGCCGATTGGGGCAAAGCGGTCAATATCATTATCAATGCCAAAACGGATAAAATTTCCGGATGCAATGCTTTAGATAAGGTCTTGATTCATGAAAATCTTCCGGAATACGACCAAAAACTACAAATGCTTCAGGAAAAACTTGAACAGCATCAGATCAATATTCTGGTGGACCCAAAAATATCCAATACACTGACGAAGAAAAAAGTAGTTGACGATCACTCCATCTGGAAGGAAGAATTTCTGGCTCCAAAAATACTCATTGGACAAGTAAGGTCTCTGGAAGAGGCTATTACGATCATCAATGAATATTCTGGCAAACACTCGGCCGCAATCATCACGGAGAGAAAATCCGAAGCCGAATCATTTATGGAACTGATTGATAGCGCTGCAGTATACCACAATGCATCCACTCGGTTTACCGATGGAGGTCAAATGGGTGTAGGTGCCGAATTAGCAATAAGTACAGACAAACTGCACCACAGGGGACCACTTGGGCTCAATCAATTGGTTACTAATAAATACTACGTATATGGCGACGGGCAAGTTAGAGTTTAAACTGAAACGATCGCTTCAAGAAAAAGATGAAACTTGATAACTGCTGACCATCCGGGACCACAAACTACTGATTTATTGGCGCTCAGTTAGATTGAGTTGTATCTTTCTTTGACTTGTATCGTTAATTTTTTTATCTTACCCACTATGATTTACGCAGATAAAGAGAAATATAAAGACATTTTAAAGAATTCCGTTACCTATTTGGAGCAACATGGGTTTGAAAACATCAAAGCTGACGTTGAGGGTTATGATTCGCCTAAGTCCTTTATTAAAAAAGGAAGTGACGTGACTATTACGCCGGATATTGTTGGCGAGAAAAATGGGACGAAGCATTACTTTGACATTAGTCTGAAAAGTGAAAAGCCCAACTTACTCAAATCCAAGTGGTTGTTTTTAAACACATTAAGTGCTGCAAAATCCCGGCGTTTTAGACTTATTACTACCCGAGGGCACTTTAAATTCACTAACGAAATGCTTCAGGATATCAACCTTAACAATAAAAAGCTGATCAAAATTTAAATTTGTTGCAACTTTTTGTAACATTTTGGTGCTTTTAAACGTATATGTAAACGCAGCGCATTGTTGTGATGCAAAAAAATTGCACTAATCCATAACATTTTAGATGAGACAACTTAAAATCACCAAGCAGGTCACTAACAGGGAGACCGCATCATTAGATAAGTACCTTCAGGAAATTGGTAAGGTAGATCTGATCACTGCTGATGAAGAAGTAGAACTGGCACAACGCATCAAGGCAGGAGACCAGATCGCACTTGAAAAACTGACCAAGGCCAACTTAAGGTTTGTGGTATCTGTGGCCAAACAGTATCAGAATCAGGGGTTAACCCTTCCTGACCTGATCAACGAGGGCAATCTGGGCCTCATTAAAGCTGCTCAGCGCTTCGATGAAACACGTGGTTTTAAATTTATCTCCTATGCTGTCTGGTGGATCCGTCAGTCTATTTTACAGGCGCTCGCTGAACAGTCACGAATTGTGAGATTACCACTCAACAAGATTGGATCTATTAATAAGATCAACAAAACCTTTGCCTTTTTAGAACAAAGTCATGAGCGTCCGCCCAGTGCCGAGGAGATCGCCAAAGAACTGGACATGACCATTAACGACGTGAAGGAATCCATGAAGAACTCGGGTCGTCACGTCTCAATGGATGCGCCATTAGTGGAAGGTGAAGATTCCAATCTGTACGACGTTCTAAGAAGTGGTGAATCGCCAAACCCGGACAAGGAATTGTTGCACGAGTCTCTCCGTACCGAGATCGAGCGTGCCCTGGAAACGCTTACTCCACGTGAAGCGGACGTGATTCGTCTTTACTTTGGCTTAGGCAATCAGCATCCTATGACCCTGGAAGAAATTGGTGAAACCTTCGATCTTACCCGCGAGCGTGTAAGACAAATCAAAGAGAAGGCTATACGACGATTAAAACACACCTCCAGAAGTAAAATATTAAAAACATATTTAGGTTAGTAAAAATTACTGTACCTTATACGGCAACAACAGTTACAAAACATAACTGTTCGTTTTTTGATTGATGAAAGAACCCACGGCTGATTACCGTGGGTTCATTTTTATGTTGATATCATTCCCCGCTCTGCTTCTTTTTTAGTTACTTTTGCAGCGTATTTAATAAGCGTTACTTATGGGCTCAAAACTAATAGCACCCTCCATTCTGGCTGCCGATTTTGGAAACCTTCAAAGAGATGTGGAAATGGTTAATTCCAGTGAGGCAGACTGGTTCCATATCGACATTATGGACGGAGTGTTTGTACCCAACATCTCTTTTGGAATGCCAGTACTAAAAGCCATCAGTCAGCATGCCACCAAGACCATTGATGTGCACCTAATGATCGTAGATCCCGATCGATATATCAACACCTTTGCCGAGTTGGGTAGTCATAACCTTACCGTTCATTACGAGGCCTGCACTCACCTGCACCGGACGGTTCAGGCCATCAAAAAAGAAGGGATGAAAGCAGGGGTGGCATTAAACCCGCATACCAACGTCAATTTACTGGAGGACATCATCTCAGATCTGGACTTGGTGTGTCTTATGAGCGTAAATCCCGGTTTCGGGGGACAGTCCTTTATAGAGAATACCTATCACAAGATCAAGGCACTAAAAGAGTTAATTGAGAGAAAGGGCGCTTCTACCCTCATAGAGATTGATGGAGGGGTCACAGATGCCAATGCGAAGGAACTGATAGCTACGGGCGCTGATGTATTGGTTGCAGGAAGCTTTGTGTTTAAAAGCAAAAATCAGGAACAAACCATTGCACATTTAAAGCATCTGGCCAATTCCTGATTTTCAGGGGTTGTATATCAATTAAAGAAACTTCAGCATGTGATTGATCAGGTCTGTAGTGGTAACGATGCCTACCAGGGCACCATCTTCCACAACAGGTAAGGCGTGAAACTCATGAGTTGCCAGGATCTTCGCTACCTCTCTGATACTGGTGGTAGACTCCACAGTGAACACATTTTTCACCATCACCTGTTCTATGGTAAACATATTGTATACCAGGGTATCCACATCTGTTTCATTTTCGTCCACAGCATCGGCAAAACTAATTCTTAGAAGATCTGTGTAACTCAACATTCCAATGATTACTTCACCCGATACCACAGGAATGTGCCTGATCTTATGCCTTTTGAAGAGCATTTCGGCGCGTTCTAAATCATCTGTTCTATTCAGGGCAATGATGTCTCGTGTCATTATTTCTGATACTGGAATCTCTCGTCTCATGATTTCTAGGATTTTATTCACCATTAAAATTAACCCAGAACGTCCAATAAAATCATGACAATTGTCATGCAGATTTAGTTAAAAAATAGAAGATGTTTAAGCCTGGCTGCCATAGCCATAGCCATAGCCGTAATTATAAGAATAGCCATATGCCCTGCTGGCACTTACGCTGTTCAGCACATAGGCCATATTGTTGAGCTTACCGGATTCAAAAAGCTCCTTTGAGAATGCCAACAGACTTTTATCCGTAAAATTAGCACGTGCAATGTAGAGGGTGGCATCAGCCAGTTTGGAGATGAGCATGGTGTCTGTGACGAGAATGGTGGGTGCTGTATCCACGATGATGTAATCGTACTCCTGTCTGGCCTCCTCAATAAGTTGTTTAAAACGTCCATTGGTGAGCAGATGGGCCGGATTGGGCGGAATACTCCCCGACAGTAAGATTCGATGGGATGGTTGCTGTTCGAAACTCTGAACGAGTGCGTCTCGCCAATCAACATCCGGGTCGTGCAAATAATTGGAAAGCCCTGTTTTGTGCTTATCCAGATCGATAAAGGAATGGATCTGCGGATTGCGCAGATCGGCGCCGATGAGAAGCACCTTTTTGTTCAGGCTTGCCAGTGCCAGGGATAAATTCATACTCACGTATGTTTTCCCCTCTCCCTTAATGGTGGACGTGCAAAACACCACCCTACCCCGTTCGTCCTCGTGCACCGGTAAGAGGAAATCCACATTCGAACACAGGATCCTAAAGGCTTCTGCCAGAACGGAGCGATCGTTTGGGTTTTTAAAAATAATCTCCTTGGATTTTTTAATCTCCGGAATCTCGCCCACGATGGGGATTTCAGGGTTCACTGCATTAATATCCTCCTTGCCGTGCAATTTGGTATCCAGCAAAAAAATAAGGTATAGGATCCCGAAGGGAATCGCCAGCCCTCCCAGAACAGCAAAGACGATGGCGCTCTTACCGTTGAGTCCGGTAGTGATCTGACTGGACAGCGGTGCCTCTATCACCTTAATAGAAGACTCTGTACTGGCTATATTGATCAGTGCTTCCTCGCGTTTCTGATATAAAAACAGATATAGTGTTTCCTTAATCCGCTGCTGGCGCTCAATGTCCCGGAAGAGACGCTCTTTTTCAGGCAGGGTCACGAATTCCTCGTTAATGGAATCATCGCGTTCCTCCAGTTGACGCTTGAGCAGGTTTAACTGAGCAACGGCTGCATTAACCGTCTCCATTATGTTCTGTCGTAAACTATCCAGGTTCTCATTGATCCTGCGAATCTGAGGATTGTTGGCACCACCGCTTTCTGTAAGACGCACGCGTTCAAAAATAAGCGTATTGTACTCGTTAATGATGCTGTTCACATCCAGGTCCTCATTGCTAAAGCTATTGGGTAAGAGGGAAAGCTCCTGTGTTTCAGATCTTAGCTGTCCCTTGATAAAATCCAGTAAATTTAACTGACTTTCGATCCTAAACAGTTCTTCCTCAGACTGTATGGCGGTGGCCATACCACGTTGCAGGTCCGCTTCAGGCGATATGAAGCGATTATCTACCTTAAAATTCTGTTTATTGATCTCAATGGAATCCAGCTCACCCACCAGAATTTTAAATCGCTTTTCAATAAAATCCAGCGTATTCTGCTGTACCGCTTTACGATCGTTCTTTCCATCTTCCTCCACTACATCGTGCAGAGTGTTAAGCACCTCTTCTGACCTTGGACCGTTCTCACTCTTCAGGCTCAGTTGCAGGACATCGCTGGAGCGCCCGGTGATCTCCACTTCCAACTTGTTCTTAAGGGTATTGGTAGCATGATCCATGGGGATCATGTTTAAGACATAGGTCTTTCCAATGGAGGGAGCAAGCGTCTCAGGGTCAAACACATGCACATCAAAGGGCAAATTGTGTTTTAGTTGTCTGGATGAAAATTCTGGTAAAGACAACAATAATTCATCGTCATTATTCAGGATTTGTATTTCATTTTCCAGAACAACAAACTTATAAGTTCCCCATTTGACCTCCTTATTATTCACAAGCGGGTCAAGTTTGAATGGAAAACCTGTGATCTCTGAGGTAAGCACATTCCCTTCTTCGTAAAAGCGATAGGTGAGATCGGTTTTATCTACCACCTTTTCCAGAACATCATAGGACTTGATCAGTTCGATCTCGTTATCCAGATTAATGTTGGAACGGTTAAAAATAAAAGCTGCCGAAGGCAGTTCCAGTCCTTTGCTCTTGTCCAGAATTTTGATCTTGGAGACGGTGGAAAACTCCTTTGGTGTATACCGGAGTTTGAGTTGCAGCAGCACAAATGCAATGAGCACACCAATGACAAACAAATACCAGTACCTCAGGTATTTTCGGGCCTCCTTTTTAAGCTGACTGATCTGCTCAGATGTATTGTTCCTGTTGCCCTGCACGCCTAATTGTTTTGAACGATTAGAACTATGGCCAGTGTCGCTGAAACAAAGCCTAAAAGAGCTGCTAAACTCGGAATATAGCCTGCTCTTTTTACCTCCGGTCCGTTTGGATTGACATAGATCACATCATTGGGTTTGATAAAGTAATAGGGGCTCTCCGTAATGTCCATGGACGTCAGGTCCAGGCGCGCAACGCGTCGCATCCCGTCCACTTCCCTAATGAGCAGAATGTCGTCACGTTTTCCATTGATGCTAAGGTCCCCTGCAAGACCAATGGCCTGCAAAATGGTTAAATTCTGATCAGTAAACCTAATGGTTCCTCCACGGTTCACTTCTCCAAGTACCGTAAACTTGGCATTCGCAATGCGCACGTTTACGGTCGGATCTTTTAATTGATCTCCATCGATCAGCATTTGTGTTATGGTCTGTTCCAGATCTTCCGGGGTCATGCCCTTTACATCAATTTTACCCAAAATGGGAAAATTGATCTTGTAATCTTTATTGACCACATAGCCATTTAAATTCTGATTGTTCTGGTTATTGCCCTGACCGGGGTTCACCACCTGTATATTGAAGGGTTGTGCTACCTCCACATCTAACGCGGTCACCCGAATGGTGAGAATGTCGTTGGGCTGTATCGTCACATCTTCATACACCAATGGGGTATTAGGATACCCCTCACTGTCCTGAAAATACAGCACGTCCTTCTTGGTTGTGCAGGAAAACACACAACTAGCAAGGACCAAAACAAAAAGATACCTCATTAGTCTATATCTAGAATCAAACAAATATAAACTCTATTGCGACAATGACAAAGAGGGAAGGAATTAATCGCTAATTAGCTAAAGCGCTTAGCGAGTTTAGCGCGGTAACGCAGCCTTCTGGACTTGTATTTAAAGCGCTTGACCCAGAAGTAGATGAAGAAGGCATAATAAAATAAGCTTCCAAATATAAGAAGGAGGATCAGTTGGGCATGGATTTCAAGAGCCTGGGTCAAAACCACCAAACTCACGATCAACAAATTCACCAGAACGATGGAAATTGTGGTCTTCCCATGCGAAAAGCCCAATTGCAGAAAGCGATGGTGCAAATGGTTTTTATCGGCTATAAAGGGACTTTTCTTGTATATAAGCAATCGCACCATAAAAATCCGCAGGGTGTCCAACAGCGGGAAAAAGACCACTGCCAATGCCAAAACCGGGGCATAACTGTTAAATGGTTCAAATTTTACTATTTGTACCTGGCCGATAAAGCGCACTACGAAGAAAGCGATCAAAAAGCCAACCAGCATGGAACCGGTATCCCCCATAAAGATCTTACTGCGTTTTGAAAAATTAAGTCTTAAAAAAGGGATCAAGGCACCGATCAGACCCACAGAAAGCGTAGCGATGCTGATATCACCCATCACCATAAAGATCACCGCAAAACATGCACTGGCAAAGAGACCAAGCGAACCTGCCAAACCATCTACACCGTCTATCAAATTATATCCGTTGATGATGACCAGATAAACAAAGAGCGTAAAGACCACCGATAGCCAGTAGGGCATGATAGTGACCCCAAAAATCCCGGATAATCCAACGATCCGTGTATCGGTAAAAATGATCAGTAAAAAGGCAACGATCAGTTGTCCGAGAAATTTCTTCCGCGGGGACAGAATCAGCAGATCATCTTTCAATCCCAGAAAAAACAGGAAGGTCATTCCCCCCAGAATAAGGAGCAGGATCTTTGTATCCAGCAAAGCACCGATCAGGGTGATGACCACCACCATGCTCATATAGATTCCAATCCCCCCGAGTGTTGGGACGTTGGAAGAATGCGTACTGCGCTCGTCCGGTTCGTCCATGAGGTGTTTGGCCTCAGCCACCCTAAGTATGGCCGGAAAAGACGAATAGGACACCACAAAGGCTAACACAAAGGTAATGAGTAACCAGAGGTATTTATAATCAAGCGGATTAAAATATTCTAAGAGGCTTTGTATCATTGATTTAGGCCTTTAAGAGGTATCCCAATGGGATCAATTGAGAAGACAAATTAAAAGGAATTTATTGGCTTTCACAAGTTTGAGAAAGACTTTAAGAGTCTTAGCCCTACAGCTAATTAACGTTTTTATAACATTAAAAAGATGACTTCAGGTATTTAGCCATTGGGGTAATTTGGACACATTTTTCTGAAGAAGCACCCAGAAAGGAAAAGGAATTCTGTTCATCCGCAGCGCCTTCAGGTCTTCGCGGCTTTTATGTATAATGTTTGATAAACTGCGGTTACTGGCCCCACCGACCCTCATCAGGGTGATCACCCGGGGCAGGTAAGAGAATTTCAACTGTTTTTCTTTAAACAGTCTTAAAATAAATTCGTAATCAGCGGCGATCTTTAAGTTTGTGTTAAACCTGCCGTAAGTGGTGTAGATCTCTTTTTTTAAAAAAAGGGTAGGGTGTGGTGGCATCCAGCCTTTTTGGAGCAAGGACCTTGAAAAGTCCGAAGACCTCCAGTATCTGATGGTCTTATTGGTGTTGGAGGCATCAACATATTTTAAATCGCCATAGACCCCACAAAGCTTTGGGTCCTTAAACTGATCCATAATGGTGCGCAGTATATGCCTGTCTGCCAGCAGATCGTCTGAATGCACAAAACCAATGAGGTCACCGGAGGCCATGTTTATTCCTTTATTGAGGGCATCGTAGATCCCCTGATCAGGCTCGGAAATCCATTTCACATAGGAATGGGCCGCCGCAAACTCCTTTATGATCTGCACTGTGGCATCTGTGGATTGTCCGTCCACAATGATGTGCTCCACGGTGTCAAGGTTTTGGTCGGCCACTGTCTTCAGACAAGAACGAATAACGGCTTCGCTGTTGTAGGTGGCTGTAATGAGGCTTATTTTCATTTGTTGGATAGGATGGTACGTGTGTTTACAAGCGTTGCCGGATTTCCCCGATAGATACCATAAGGCTCCAAAGCCGAGGTGGCCACCGAGCCGGCTGATAGTACTGCATGGGACCCTACATTTACCCCCTGAGTGACCATGGATCTCGCACCAATCCATGCGCCATCATCAATATGAATGGGTTTCAGCATAAGGTCAAAACCTTCTATCTTAAAGTCGTGGTTCCCGGAGATAATGAGTGCTCCCTGCGAAAGGCATACATGGTTTCCGATCTCTACCCGGTCCAGATTATCGATCCAGACCCTCTCACCGATCCAGCAGTGATCCCCCACCTTCAGGAACCAGGGATACTTGATATTTACTTTGGGTTTGATCACCACTCCTTTTCCAATCTTAGCACCAAATACCCGCAACAGCCATCGTTTAACAGACCCTAGGGGAAACCAATAATTGTTGAGGAACAACAGATTACAGAAGTACCACAGACCCCTCTTTATACCACTACCCGGTTGGTACCAGGAATTGTCGTATACAGACAGATCGGTCTTCCCTTGTTGCTCCATGTTCATTTAAAGAATGGTCTCAAAATAGTCAATGGTCTTGCTCAGTCCCTCTTCCAGATGAACTTTGGGCTCCCAATTGTTTAGTTCTTTCATCGCCAGGCTAATGTCTGGCTGCCGTTGCATGGGATCGTCCTGAGGCAGTGGCATGAACTTTAGTTTTGATGAGGAATTAGAAAGCTTCAGGATGGTATTGGCCAGTTCCAGCATGGTAAATTCTCCGGGGTTTCCGATATTCACAGGTCCCCAGAACTCTCGTCTAGACCCCATCATGCGGATCATACCCTCCACCAGATCATCCACGTACTGAAAACTTCGGGTCTGAGTTCCATCCCCGTAAATGGTAATGTCCTCCCCTTTCAGGGCCTGAACAATAAAATTGGAAACCACCCGTCCGTCATTGGGATTCATTCGGGGCCCGTAGGTGTTAAAAATTCGCACGATCTTAATATCCACCTGGTTTTGCAGCATGTAATCCATAAACAGGGTTTCGGCGCAGCGCTTGCCCTCGTCATAACAGGAGCGGGTTCCAACAGGGTTCACATGACCCCAGTAGGTTTCCGGCTGGGGGTGAACCTGAGGATCACCGTATACTTCGGAGGTAGAGGCCTGTAAAATTCTGGCTTTGACCCGCTTGGCAAGCCCCAGCATGTTAATGGCGCCCATCACAGAGGTTTTGATGGTTTTAATAGGGTTGTACTGGTAATGCACCGGTGAGGCCGGGCATGCCAGATTATAAATCTCATCTACCTCGATCATGTAGGGATTGGTCACATCATGACGCACCAGTTCAAAAAAATGATGGTCCATCAAATGTTCTATATTCTGTTTGGACCCCGTAAAATAGTTATCCAGGCAAATGACCTCATTCCCTTCATGAAGCAGTCGCTCACAGAGATGCGATCCCACAAATCCTGCCCCACCGGTCACTAAAATTCTTTTCATTTGTTAATAGTTACTGTTTTTCAATTGTCAAATGGAACATCCAGATGCGTATTCTGCTGTGAGACCACTAATGAATAATGGATGTTTCATTCTTTAGGTTTAAAAGCGCCTAAAAATAAGGCTTTATTTTTGTTCATCAAGTCGGGATCCTCACTAAAGCTTCTGGCAAATGCCAGGCAGGATGCCGACCAGTTCCTGTAGGTATCTCCATCCATCAAATTGGCCTGGTCCATAATACTCGCGATCCGTTTCGCATCCTCAAGCGGAAGGTCCCAGCCAAGCGACCTGGCTTTTAAGTTCTTCCAGGGGGTCTGATCAGAGATCAGGACCGGTAAGCCCTGAGAAAAAGCCTCAAAAATGGCATGGCCAAAATTCTCACCTTCGGACAAGAGCACAAAAAAATCGTAGTCCTTGAGCAAGTGTGGGATCTGATCTCCGGACACAGCACCTTTATAATTGACCTTTATATGGTCAGGCAACTCCAAGATAAGCTGCCTGCATGGTTCCCAATAGTCGTTGTCATATACAGGTCCAAAGAGATCCAAGACCATCGGCTCCTGTACTTTCAATAGTGCCTTGATGATGTTAAGCGTTCCCTTTTCTTTGGCAATTCTGGCCACCGTGACCCATTTTCTCTGCCCTCCATGTAATTCCTTTGGAGGTCCTGACTCGACCTTTCTAGGCAGATTAGGTGCCACCTGCACCTTAACTTGTTTTCCCAATTGCTTCCAAATGTGCAACGCTTCATCCTCATTGGTAGCATGGAAACCAACGCCTTTGTACAAACCCAGTGTTTTGGCCAAAGCCAGAAACACTTTCTTTTTTAGTGGTTTCACCGTAAAAGCCTGTGGATTGAGCATCCCCCGAGCCGAAACCAGAATGGGCTTTTTCAGGCCCTTTAATAACTGAAGCGGCATAATGGAGAAAAACCAGCTATAGACACCCGTGATATAGGCCAGGTCAAAATCCAAAGAGTCGAATACGCGCTTTAACTCCTTTCTGCTCAAGCGATCTGCGCTCATGTAATAGACTTTGGTATGCGGATCAAATTGCACCCAGGTGTTTGGCGGAATTTCAGGGTAGGGCTCCGTGGACTGGTAGTCTGTATTTCTGGTAAGGATGAGAAACTCAAAATCACCACCGAGATGTGCGATCATATTGGCGATGGAACGCACCGGTCCACCAGAAGCCGTTCCCGGTAAAAACCAGTCAATGGTGATCAGAATCACAGGTTTTTTTACTGCCATTACATTTGTTGATAAAGTTCCAGGTATTGCTTTGCGATCTGCTCCAGTTTAAAGCGCTCCACATTTTTTAGCCCCTTGAGAACAAGATGTTGTCTTAACTCCTCGTCCTCAATCAGTTGGAGTGCTCCATTCCTGATGGCTTGTAGATCGAAGGGGTCAACGAGTAAGGCTCCTTCCCCGGCCACCTCCTTCATGGCTCCAAGATTAGAAGTAAGTACAGGCCTACCAGTACCCTGGGCCTCAATAATAGGCATCCCAAAGCCTTCATAGGTAGACGGAAAACACAGCAAATCACACTGTTGATAAAGCTTTACAATGTCCTTAAAGTTCAAACGAACATAGTTTTGGTAATGGATCTGATGCTGTTGCAAAAGGTGTTTCTGATGACCTGTAAGCGGCCCCACGATGAGCAATTGACAGCTAAGCCCGGATAAAGCCTCAATTGAACGTTCGAGGTTTTTATTGGGCTTGGTTCCCATCAACAGGATTTTGGGTCGTCCGGCATTAAAAGTATGGTCCAGATCCGGAAGGATGGCCGAATTGAGAGGGTTGTACACAACCTTTATTTTATGTCGGTGTTTGGGGACCAGGACACTAAGTTCTCTCTTCGAAAATTCAGAGATCACTGTGATGAACCTGACGCGGCTGGCCGGCCATTGAAACCAGATCCATTTTTTAAGTTGTCGCTTTATCCAATTGCCCCTTAATGCCGATTGAATATCGTGTACCGTAAGCAGGGAACGCTTCCCCAGTTTGACCCCTATATAATTCACATCCCCTGTAATGTGATAGAGCTCCTGAGGGTTGGCCTTTATATAACTGAGGTTGTTCAACAAGGTCCCTACTGAGGCACCGGAATGGGGTAGCTCAATGGTTCGGATATCGACCTGAGATTGCAGTTGTTCCTGAAGACTTGCAAATAGCTCTTCAATGCTGTGATACTGCGACAATCGCTTACGGAAGATATAATTAATTTTTAGTTTCAATACGAAAATTCCAATTTAGAAAACGTTTTGTAGCCCAGAAAAAAAGAAACACAACAATACTGGCCTTTACCAAATGATTAAGGACCACAGCCAATTCTGTTTCGGCCTTGACCACCTGCAAAAAGATCAGGGGCAAAAATGCGATCAACAGCAAATTGTATCTTGATTTCTTCAGTAAAAAATCCCAGTACCAAACCAGGACCAGACCCCACAGCCCCATAAATAAAACTCCTCCAAAGACTCCAAAATTTCCATAAGCTTCTCCAACAATGCTAATTCCCATCGATGTTTTTTCACCAAGCTCCAGGCCTGTAAATTTCTCGAAATTCTCTTTACCACCAGCCTTTTTCTTGTTGGGATTTAAAAAACGAGGGAATATGGATGCAAGAATTGCATCAGAAATAGTTTCTCCTTTCAAGTAGTTTACTCGTCTCGGGATTTCATCCAGAATGGCACTGATGATCCATCCCTGATTAAGACGAACGTTGGATTCCTCAACATCATAATCTTCATTTGATTCCCCACTGGATAAAACAGCCTCCAGAAACAAATCTGTAAAGAGTTCAAGCTTATTTCCTCCATACCCTTTCCAAACCTTATCTCGATATGCCGCTTTAACAGTCTGTAGGGTAGCCACCGCAAATAACCCAATGGCAATAGTCATGACGATTTGTGTTTTTGAAGGCTGTCTCTTTAATGCCCAAAACATAAAGAAAAATACAGACCACAGCACCAGATCGTGAAACATACCACCTTGTAAAGCTCTTAAAAACAAATACACCAAAGAAAAGTAAAAAAGTCTTTTCAGCTTTGCATCTTCTGAAAAGAAAAGAATAATGGCACCGGCAAACTTAAAGTTACCCACCAGGTAGGCAAAGAAGCCAATGGCCCCTGGTAAAAATCCTGAGATCAAATCAAAAAATACACCTAAAAGAAATATTTGAACCCCGTACTTTTTAAAACTTTTTAAAGACTCAATATCTATTTGCAACCAGGGCGCTTTCTTTAAACGAAATAAAATGACAATTACAAAAATACCGTAGGCTGGTACTACATAGTTCATATACTCCTGTTCAGGTACATACATGTAATACTTAAAGTGGTTCAATGGGTTCTTATACTCAATAACCGCTCCAACGATCCATTGCAAGCCTGCTATTAGCAGCATCAGTTCCATGATTGGAATTGTTTTTCCCAGGCGACTAATAAAAAGCCATGCTACCACCGCTGTTAATCCTACACCAAAAACACTTAAGAATTCCATCTACTCCGTTTGATCATTATAATTTGATTGCGTCAAACGCTTTAAAAATTTTGATACCGCTCGAGAGAAGTTGTAGTCCGCAGTTCTACTTGGTAATGCCTTTATTGCACTTCTATATTCCGACACAAGCGTTGGTTCTAACTGTTCAAAATCCAAAAGCCTTACCCTGGGATAAGCATTGAGTTCTTCAAAAGGTTTTGTACCAATCTGTTGCCTGGAAACCCAAACCTCAAGCCCACACACCAAATATTCAAATAGTTTGTTGGAGGCGCAGTATTTTGCATTCGGCGTATCCGCCTTATAAAAAATAACCCCTAGGTCGTATTCACTAAGAAGCGAGGGCATGTTCTGATAAGCGACCCCGTCAGGATAGAAGTTAACAAGTTCAGAATTAAGATTATTTAAATACAATATTGTTTTTGGAGTTGTATTGTAAGCGTAAATATCAAACTGAACCTCTCCATTTAAACCAATAACCCAATCGCAAAACTCTTTTAAAAATGTCCTTTCTACAGATAAGGACCCTACATACACGAATTTAAGCATTTCGCCGTTAGTTTGCTTGCGCCGGGATTGATTGTTGGCCGTCCATGACTTCGGCGGATAATTGGGAAGCACATACAAAGAGGCCTCATTTAAATTAGGATGAGCCTTAAGCATCAGATCGATGCGGAATTGGTTAGTATGCGATATCCATTCAGCTTTCTGCCATAGATATGATTTTTCAAATTTGTAATACTGTTTAACCAGAGCCATACCTTGGTCATACCAGGCTTGATCAAAATACTCATGGTAGTGAATAAACAGTCTTTTTTTACCGCCAAACAACTTTAAGTACCAGTAGACAGGTCCCACAGAGTAAGTCTCATAGTAAAAAATGATCTTAGGGTCAAATAGTATAAGACCCAGAAAAACCACAAGGTTATGATACAGGTATTTGAGCAATCTGAGCAGGCGATGATCATTCGACCTAGGAAAGGGCGTTCTTTTGATCCGATTAATGCCCGCATTCTCATAAGGGCTGCGTCCTTTTATATTCTTGGAGGACCATACCCTAATATCCAGACTCTTTTCATTAGCCAAGATATCCAACATATTGGTCACCGGAGGATAGTATTCCAAAGGCATAAAATGTATGAGCGCTAGTTTCTTCACCTTAAAATCTGTTCGATAATACGTTCTAAAATCGTTCGGTAATCATAACCGCCTTTGCAAACTCGCTCATATCCTTTTTGAGTTACATCCAGCAAGGCTTTTTTATTATTCATAAAGAACCCAACCCTCTTTACCAGTTCTGTTTCAGAGTCGTAAAAAATCACATCCTCTTCATTAAAAAATGAACTTGTCTCCTTATTCCGTTCGGTCACTAATGCTGTTCCACAGGCGGGTATTTCGAAGGTACGGGTCGTATGCAGCTCCGGCACCCATTTACTCACTGCCCCCCAAGCCATTTGGGCCTGTTGAATGGCCTTTACATAATCTGCTCCATAAACACCCCTGCCTAAATAGTTTAAATTTGGGTTATTGTTCTTTTGAACAAATTTATCCCATTTAATCCCCGCCAGTTTTACTTTGGTCCCTGCATCCAATAAGGCAGAGATGACCCGAGCCCGCTCTACTTCAT
>CAWZYX010000021.1:0-31981 GCA_963966315.1 uncultured Winogradskyella sp.
ATGTGTATAAGAGACAGCCTTATATACTCGTGGGGGCCATCGTATCGATGATTGCCATGTTTCTTATGCCTAATGCGCCTTTGTTTTTAAAGGCTGGTGGGGCAGGTGTGCTTGCTTTTGGCGTGATTATGCTGGCTTTGATGGATGGTTCTTTTAACGTGACCTTCCAGCCCTTTAGGGCGCTGGTGGCAGACATGACACCTGATAGCCAGAGAAATCTGGGTTATTCCATTCAGAGTTTTTTGATAAATGTTGGAGCGGTGATCGGATCTGCACTTCCGTTTATACTTACCTGGATTGGTGTGGCAAACGAAGCAGAAGCCGGAAAGGTGGCCCCATCGGTCATCTGGTCTTTCTACATTGGTGGTTCTCTCTTGTTAATCAGTGTGCTGGTAACAGTATTTAAAACCAAAGAGTACCCACCAAAAGAGTTTGAAGAAATTAATGATATTTCAGAAGAGGATAAGGCTAAAAAAGAGAGCTTTCTCAAGCTAGTCTTGAACATGCCTAAAACCATGAAACAACTGGCTATTGTTCAATTGTTTTCCTGGTTTCCTTTGTTCTTACTTTGGGTGTACTCTACAACCGCTATTTCTCAGCACTATTTTGGGGTTCCCATTGATTTTGATGCGAATACAACAACAGACCCAACCATTAGACGTGCTTTTGATGAAGCAGGAAATTGGGTTGGTATTTGTTTCGCTTTGTATAGTCTGGTAGCCGCCATCTATTCTGTGATAATGCCAAAACTAATGGACCTGACGAGCAGAAAATTCATTTTTTCCATATCCCTTTTGTTAGGTGGCTTAGGGTTTGTATCCACATTTTTCTTTTCCAACCAGTACATGCTTTTGTTTTCAATGGTTGGAATAGGAATCGCATGGGCTGCAATTTTAGCCATCCCTTATGCCATCCTTTCAGGTTCTTTACCTGCTAAACGAATGGGTATTTACATGGGCCTTTTTAACCTAACGGTAGTAGTTCCTCAGATCATTAGCGGAGTTTTTGGAGGCCCCATTCTCAGGAGCTTCTTTGGCGGAGAAGGAATTTACATTCTCGTTCTGGCAGGAGCGATCATGATCCTTGGGGCCATTTCAGTGAGGTTTGTCGATGATCAGAAGATTGAGATTGATCCGGTTACGGAAGAAGGCTAATTCATGTGCATGAGCTACGCAACAGAAAATAACAGATGAAAAAGAAAGGATTCATATTTGATTTGGATGGCGTGATCGTCGATACTGCCAAGTACCATTTTCTGGCATGGAAGCAACTTGCCAATGGTTTGGGGATCGATTTTACTGAGACCGAAAACGAGCAACTCAAAGGCGTAAGCAGAGTTAGGTCATTGGAAAAAATACTCTCCTGGGGAAAAAAAACCATTCCACAGGATGAGTTTATGCGTTTAATGGCCGTAAAGAACAACGAATATCTCGGCTATATTAACTCCATGGACGAGTCAGAACTTTTGCCCAGGGTTAGAGAAACGCTGCAGTTTTTAAGATCGGCAGACCAGGGCATAGCTCTTGGGTCGGCAAGCAAAAATGCTAGACATATAATAGATAAGGTCAATGTAACGTCTTTTTTTGATGCTATAGTTGATGGAAACGACGTAACAAAGGCCAAGCCTGATCCTGAAGTTTTTTTAATTGCCGCAAAGGACTTAGGTATTGAACCTAAAAACTGTATCGTATTTGAAGATTCGGTAGCCGGAATAAAAGCGGCTAACGTGGCAGGTATGATATCGATTGGTATTGGCAGTGCCACCATTTTAAATGAGGCACAGTTTAATTTTAAGGATTTCACAGAAATCTCTGAATCATTTTTAAATGATTTAATAAATAAATAAAGTACAGGTTACAGTGAGGTAACCACTAACTACTTCACATTATGAATTTAGATTACATCGTACCAGATAAATGGTCAATCATAGAAGAAGGATATAATCCTGAGCATGTTAAAGCTTCTGAAAGCTTATTCAGTATAGGAAACGGGGCCATGGGCCAGCGCGCCAATTTTGAAGAGCAGTATTCCGGACCCACCTTTCAGGGTAGCTATATTGCGGGGGTTTATTATCCGGATAAAACCCGCGTAGGCTGGTGGAAAAATGGCTACCCGGAGTACTTCGCCAAAGTTCTTAATGCTCCTAGTTGGATAGGGATCAATGTTTTTGTTAACGACGAAGCACTGGATCTCAATTCCTGTAAGAGGGTTGAAAATTTTAAGCGTGAGCTTAATATGAAGGAAGGTTGGCTTAAAAGGTCGTTTAGAGCTACCCTTCAAAATGGACTGGAGCTAGACATCAGTGTCACTCGGTTTTTAAGCTTAACCCGAGATGAACTGGGAGTGATCAATTATGAGCTTACCCCGGTTAACGGTGATGCAGTTGTTGTTTTCCAACCTTACATTGACAGTGGTATCACTAATGAGGACAGTAACTGGGACGATAAATTCTGGGACACCATGAGTGTGGCGCATGAAGGGGAACAGGCATTTATTCAGGCCAAGACCATGAAGACCGATTTCTATACCTGTACTTTTATGCAGTCCCTGCTCTTTATCAACGGGGAGCAGCAGCAGCTAAAACCTCTAATAGAGGAACACTCCACAAAAGTGTCATTTATATACGAGCTGTCGGTTGCATCAGGCGATACCTGTGCCATCCAAAAATTTGGGGGCTATACCGTAGACCGAAATCACGACAAGTATAAACTAGTGACCGCAGCACAGCAGGTTTTGGTTGAGGCGACAGCCGCTGGCTACGATACCTTGATGGAGGAACAGGTAAAAGCATGGGCTGAAATTTGGGATATGGCCGATATCACCATCGATGGTGATGTTAAGGCGCAACAAGGCATTCGCTTCAATATTTTTCATTTGAACCAGACCTATTTAGGAACGGACGCTCGACTCAATATCGGACCAAAAGGGTTTACCGGTGAAAAGTACGGAGGAAGTACTTATTGGGATACCGAAGCCTATTGTATTCCTTTTTATATGGCTACCAAGGATCAGCATGTTGCAAGAAACCTTTTAGAATACCGTTATAATCATCTTCAGAAGGCCATCGAAAATGCTGAAAAGCTTGGTTTTTCCAATGGGGCGGCACTCTATCCTATGGTGACCATGAACGGTGAAGAGTGTCACAACGAATGGGAGATTACTTTTGAAGAGATCCATCGAAATGGTGCCATCGCCTTTGCGATATTCAACTATCACCGATTTACAGGTGACTACTCCTATATACCGGAAAAAGGTCTTGAAGTACTTATCGGTATTGCAAGATTCTGGCATCAGCGGGCTACTTTTTCAACCCAAAAGAATCAGTATGTTATACTGGGAGTTACAGGACCAAACGAGTACGAGAATAATGTAAACAACAACTGGTATACGAATTACATCGCACGTTGGTGTATCAACTATACTATTGAGAATATTAATATCATTCAGGAAAAGTACAGTAGTGACTACACCAGGGTTATGCACAAGGCCAAATTGTCCAAGGCAGAGATCAACGAATGGGCAGAAGTAGCCGATCAGATGTATTTCCCATACTCCGAAGAGCTCCAGATATTTCTGCAGCAAGATGGGTTTTTAGACAAGGAATTGATAACGGTAAAGGATTTGCCCAGGTCTGAACGACCCATCAATCAAAAATGGTCATGGGATCGCATTTTAAGGTCGCCGTATATTAAGCAGGCCGACACCCTTCAAGGTTTTTACTTCTTTGAGGATCATTTTACAACGGAGGAACTGGCCAGACATTTTGATTTTTATGAGCCTTTTACCGTGCATGAAAGTTCACTGTCGCCTTGTGTGCACAGTATTCAGGCTGCCAAGCTTGATCGCATGGAACAGGCCTATACCTTTTACCTGAGAACCTCAAGGTTGGATCTGGATGATTACAATCACGAGGTACACGAAGGGCTTCACATCACCTCAATGGCAGGAACCTGGATGAGTATTGTAGAGGGGTTTGGTGGTATGCGAGTCAAGGAGGGTAAACTGTCATTCCAACCTAAGATACCAGACCAGTGGAAGGGTTATTCATTTAAGGTAAATTTCAGGCATCAGATCATAAAAGTGAATGCTTGCAAAGGGCACACTCACTTTGAGTTGGAAGGTGATCGTGAATTGGAAATACTGGTGAATGGAAACTCAATCACCATAGCACCAAATAGTATGGTGACCGTATAGATTGCAGCTAAGACAACGAACAAGATAAACAAGCATGATCTTTAAAAAAATAATTACAGCTTTTATTGCAGGTTTACTTATGTGGTCCTGTAACTCAAAGGAAACAAAGGAACAATTCATAAGCTCTGCAGCACCTGTTGAACGCTCCAGCGATATTGATCGGGTAGAACCACCCAATTGGTGGGTGGGTTTTAAGAATGATAAACTACAGCTACTGGTTCACCATCCCGAAATTGCAAATGCCGAAGTGCATTTTTCCTATCCGGGCGTCACCCTTGTAAAGGTTAGTAAAGGAGATAATAGTAATAACTATTTGTTTCTGGATATTTCTCTCGCAGATGAGGTTACTGAAGGGGCCTTTAATATTGAGTTTAAAATGCCCGATGGAGAAACCTTGGTGCAAACCTATGATCTTAAATCGCGAAAAAAACCTGCTGAAGATTTTGTAGGGTTTAATAGTTCTGATGCCATATTTTTGATTACTCCAGATCGATTTGCAAATGCCGATCCAGGTAACGACGTGGTGGATGGAATGCTTGAGCAGGGAACAGACCGATCGGACGGTTATGCCCGGCATGGGGGCGATCTAGAGGGAATTATAAATCACATAGATTATATTGAAGACCTTGGATTTACAACTGTGTGGCCCTGTCCGGTGTTGACCAACGACATGCCCCAGGGATCCTACCACGGTTATGCCATTACCGATTATTACCAGGTGGACCCCAGATTCGGGACTTTCGAAGATTATATAGAACTTTCTAATGCACTGAACGATAGAGGCATGAAGTTGATCATGGACCAGGTAGCCAATCACTGTGGTTTGGGACACTGGTGGATGAAGGACCTTCCCTTTAAGGATTGGATCAATTATCAATCTAACTACGAAGATAATCGGGATAACTGGAACAGAGAAACAACCATTACCACCAATCATAATAGAACAACCAATCAGGACCAATACGCTGCTCAGATCGACTCTGATCTGAATTCCGAGGGCTGGTTTGTCATGGGGATGCCCGATCTCAACCAGCGGAATCCCTACATGGCCAAATATCTCATTCAAAATAGTATCTGGTGGATTGAATCCCTCGAGTTAGATGGTATCAGACAGGATACCTATCCCTATCCCGATAAAGATTTTATGAGTGACTGGGCAGGGGCAATTATGACCGAATATCCCAATTTTAATATTGTAGGCGAGGAATGGTCTACCAATCCCCTGTTGATCGCTTACTGGCAGGATGGACACGAGAACCACGATGGATACGATTCTAATTTAAGATCCAGTATGGATTTTGCAATGCAGGAACGCGTGGTTGCAGGACTTAAGAACGAAGAATCATGGGGTACAGGATTAAGAGAGATTTACGAGGCTCTGGCCAATGATTTTCTTTACACGCGTCCTGAGGACATCCTTGTATTTCCCGATAATCACGATATGAGCCGCATCTTTACACAACTCGAAGGTAATATTACACACACCAAAATGGCCCTCAGTTATTATGCTGTATTGCCCAGAACATTTCAGATGTACTACGGCACCGAAATTTTAATGGATGATTTTGCCAAGCCTGGAGACCACGGATTGATCAGGACGGATTTTCCCGGGGGCTGGGAGGATGACCAAGTCAATGCATTTACTGGTGAAGGTCTGTCTGCAGAAAAGAAAGACATGCAGGCCTATGTGAGAACTTTGATCAATTATCGAAAGGATAGTAAAGCGATACATCAGGGGAACACCATCCACTTTGCTCCTGTTGATGGGGTTTATCTGTTATCTAGGATTGAAGGTGAAGAAATCCTGATACATATCCTTAATAAAAACGAGGAGCCCTATGAATTGGATCTTTCTCGGTTTACTGAAATTGGAGCGGATGGTAAGAAAATGAAAAACCTGTTTTCAGATGAGGAAATCATATGGCAAGGAACGCTTTCGTTACCAGAAAAAGGAAGCTATATGTTTTCAACTAAATTTTAGACTATGAAAGGACTGTCGTTTTTTCTGCTACTGGTTGTACTTCTGGGATCCTGTAAGAGTAAGGAGTATGAAAATGACGTAGAGATCGCCAAACCTCAACTGGATTATACCATCAAAAGGCTGGATAGCGCAGACCTGTCAGCAGGACGTCTTGAACGGATAAGTATCGCTTCCTCTTTTGTTAAATCCAGACCGGTGGATGTATGGCTGCCAAACAATTATTCCCAATCAAAGTCTTATGCTGTATTATACATGCACGATGGTCAGATGCTATTTGACTCAACGACCACCTGGAACAAGCAGGAATGGAAGGTCGATGAATGGGCCACTGGTTTAATGGAGAGTGGGAGGGTTAAGGATTTTATAGTCGTGGGGATTCACAATATTCCCGAGATCAGGTGGTTTGATCTCTTTCCGGAAAAGGCTTTTAAATTCCTCAATCCCGAGGCTCAGGATTCGCTGCTTCATACGATGAAGAATCAAGACCAGCCAATTACGCTGAATGGCAATAATTATCTGAGTTTTTTAGTTGAGGAGCTGAAGCCTGTTATAGATTATGAGTATTCGGTAAATGGAGATCGGCAAAACACCTACGTGGCCGGGTCCAGTATGGGAGGTCTTATGTCCATGTATGCCATGTCAGAATACCCAGATGTATTTAAAGGAGCTGCATGTTTATCTACTCATTGGGTGGGTGCCCTACCATATGAGGATAATCCATTGCCTGACGCCATTTTTAATTATATGGAAGAGAATTTCCCCGATGCCGGTGATCATCTGGTATATTTCGATTATGGTAATCAGACACTGGACCAGTATTACCCTCAGTACGCTCCAAAAGTAGATGCCATTTTGTTGGAAAAAGGTTATTCCGAGGTAGATTCCCAAAATCTGTTTTTTGAAGGCACTAACCATTCGGAGAATGCCTGGAATGAACGATTGAACTATCCGTTAGAATTTTTATTAGGAAAACAATGAGACAAATTACAATGATATGGAGTATGGTCCTGCTCATTTGCAGTGCACATGCCCAAACACGTACCTACCTGTCACACAGTGAGGAAAATGGAAAGCTCAGTGTTGTAACCAATGATGGCACCTATGTATTTACACCCTATTCGAATTCTATAATCGAAACCATGTTTGTCCCTGAAGGCGACAGCATCAATTCAAAGTCACATGCCGTTGTTATGCCCTATGATGATCATTTGGGGCAATATTCTTATCAGGGCGATACCATTTCCTTTAATACAAACGGTATTGGAGTTTCCATTACAACTCAACCGTTTGAGGTGCGCTATTCCTACAAGGGTAGACCAATTGTGGCCGAAGCCCGTGGTTATGTGGATAAGGATAGTCTTAAAGCAATTGAGCTGAGCATTTCAAAAGATGAGGTGCTCTACGGTACAGGAGCCAGAGCACTCGGTATGAACCGTCGTGGAAAAAAATTACCTCTGTATAACAGAGCACACTACGGCTACGAAACCTACAGTGAGCAGATGAATTTTTCTATGCCATTGGTTGTGTCGTCCAAACAATACATGGTGCATTTTGATAACCCTGCTATTGGATTTATGGACCTTGATAGTGAACAGAACAATACCCTGAGCTATGAGACCATCTCCGGAAGAATGGTGTACCAGGTAGTGGCTGCTGATGGTTGGTTTGAGTTGTTGGATGCATATACAGAACTTACCGGGAAACAACCCATGATCCCAAAATGGGCACTGGGAAATTTTTCGAGTAGATTTGGATACCACACCCAATCGGAAACCGAAGGAACCATTGATCGTTTCAAATCTGAGGGAATACCGGTAGATGCCATAATCCTCGATTTGTACTGGTTTGGGAAGGAGCTAAAGGGTACCATGGGTAACCTTGAGGTATACCGTGATTCGTTTCCCGATTTTGAAGGCATGACTGCTCGGTTGAACAGGCAAGGGGTTAAGACCATTACTATTACAGAACCCTATATTCTAACCACCTCCAATCGCTGGCCGGAAGCAGTTGAACAAAATATACTGGCCAAAGATTCTGTTGGAAATGATGCGACTTATGACTTTTATTTTGGCAATACAGGGATCATCGATATCTTCAAACCGGAAGGTGAGCATTGGTTCTGGGACCGATACAAATCCTTTGCAGATATGGGAGTTGCCGGTGTTTGGGGTGATTTGGGTGAACCTGAGGTACTTCCCTCCTGGGTGGTATTTGAAGAAGGTACTGCCGATGAACTTCACAACATTTACGGACATAATTGGGCTCGTTTGGTTTTTGAGGGTTACGCAAGAGATTTTCCGGATCTCCGTCCTTTTATTCTAATGCGGGCCGGGTATTCCGGATCCCAGCGATATGGTATGCTACCCTGGTCTGGAGACGTGAATCGCAGCTGGGGTGGTTTTCAATCACAACCCGAAATAGCCTTGCAAATGGGTATGCAGGGGATGGCCTATATGCATTCTGACCTTGGGGGATTTGCCGGTGCCAATTTGGATGATGAGTTGTATGTAAGATGGCTTCAGTATGGCGTTTTTAATCCTATTTACAGACCACACGCTCAGGAAGATGTGCCAAGTGAACCTGTATTTAGAAGCGCTCCTGCCAAAAAATTGGCAAAAGAGGCCATTGAATTGCGCTATCGCTTGCTTCCTTATAATTACAACCTTGTTTACGAAAACAGTATCAAAGGGGTTCCTCTGATGCGTCCTTTGTTTTTTGAAGAGCCTGAAAACGAAGCCCTTTGGGATTATTCTGAAGCCTACCTGTGGGGTAGAGATATACTTGTTGCTCCTGTTCTCGAGGCAGGGAAGGAATTTCAAAGTCTTTACTTACCTAAAGGCAGCGTTTGGTACGACTTCCATGGGACAGGCCATTTTGAAGGCGGACAAACCGTTAAAGTACCCACAGATGATGCCTATATTCCAACTTATGTGCGTGCCGGAGCCTTCATTCCAATGGCTAAAGGTATTGCAAATACCATGGCATACGATGGCAGTAGAATGGAGTTGCACTATTTCCACGATGAAGACATTGCTGCCAGCAACAGGAGTTATTACTTTGATGATGGTTCCAACGGAGCATTTGAAAAGGGAAGCTATGAAGTTTTGAATTTTAAGGCTGAACACAAGAGAAAATGGCTGGAAATTGAACTGGGAGCTGAATGGGGTGACCAGTACACACCCGCACGGAAGACCATCCAATTTATGATTCATAACGTATCTGGTTTCCCCGATAAAATTGAATATAACAATGAAGAGGTAAGGGCCAGATGGATAAAAAGTGAACAAGTGCTGAGGGTCGAAGTACAGTGGAACATGCAGGAAGGAGCTGTCCTTAGAATTAAAATGAAATAAGAATATGAAAAGCTTACAAATTGTTGTTTTTCTCAGTGTTATGTTGAGTATGAACTCCTGTAATAAACAGGTCAAGCAGGAAACAGAGGCAAAACCCCAACCTAAAGAAATAGAGAAAGTGATGAAGAACAAAGAAGTGGTCTATCAGGTATTTACACGTTTGTTTGGTAATACCAATACAACTAACAAACCCTGGGGGACCATTGAAGAGAATGGAGTGGGCAAATTCAATGATTTTACCCCTAAAGCACTCTCCGAGATCAAAGCTTTGGGCGTAACCCATATCTGGTATACAGGAGTACCGCATCATAATGTCATAACAGATTATACGGCCTACGGTATTACCAATGATGATCCCGATGTTGTGAAAGGTCGCGCAGGCTCTCCCTACGCTGTAAAGGATTATTACAACGTTAATCCAGACCTGGCCGTGGATGTAAAAAACCGACTTCAGGAGTTCGAAGATCTGATTAAAAGAACACATGAGGCAGGATTAAAAGTGATCATTGATATTGTGCCAAATCACGTGGCACGTAATTACCAGAGCCTTACCAATCCCGAGGGGACGAAAGATTTTGGAGCCGATGACAATACTGCGGTTACTTACGAGGTTAATAACAATTTCTACTACAATCCTGGCGAGTCCTTTAAGGTTCCCGAGTGGAAGGACGGATATCGGCCGCTGGGTGGGGAAGTGCATCCACTGGCAGACGGAAAATTTGAGGAGGTGCCGGCGAAGTGGACTGGCAACGGGTCCAGAGCCTCTCAGCCGGATATGTATGACTGGTATGAGACAGTTAAGGTCAATTATGGCGTTGATCCTGATGGGAACAAAGACTTTGATACCTTACCCGATGGTTATGAGAATGAAGATTATGAAGCCCACTTTAACTTTTGGAAGGGGAAAACGGTGCCGGATTCATGGGTGAAATTCAAGGACATTGCCCTTTACTGGACAACTAAAGGAGTGGATGGTTTTCGTTTTGATATGGCCGAAATGGTCCCTGTGGAATTCTGGAGCTACATGAATTCTCATATCAAAATGGCCAATCCGGATGCTTTTCTACTGGCAGAGGTGTATCAGCCTCATTTGTACAGAGACTATATTAAAAAGGGTAAAATGGATTACCTTTATGACAAGGTACAACTCTATGATACGCTGAAGCATGTGATGCAAGGCCACGGCAGTACTTATAACATCCCTCCAATTCTTGATGAGTTATCGGATATTGAGCACCACATGCTCCACTTTCTTGAAAACCATGACGAACAACGCATTGCAAGTCCCGATTTTGCGGGAGACGCTCTCAAAGGTAAACCTGCACTGGTGGTCTCGGCAATGTTAACAACTTCGCCAACCATGATCTATTTTGCTCAGGAGCTGGGTGAGCCCGGTGCTGAGGACCTAGGTTATGGCGACCCTACTCGAACTTCCATATTCGACTATGGTGCGGTGCCAAGTTTGGTGCGATGGGTAAATAACAAGGAATTTGACGGGGGAGAGTCGACTAAGGAGGAATTGGAACTCAGGGATTTCTACAAACGCGTTTTGAACTTTACAATAGAGAGCTCGGCGCTTATGGGGAACTACATGGACCTGCAGCACTTTAATCAGGCAAATACCGAGTGGTACAACGATAAGGTACTTTCTTTCGCCAGATGGAGTAAAGATGAGCAATTACTCATTATAAGTAACTTTAACGATACAGAAACCTACGGTTTTGAACTGCAGCTGCCATTGGAGCTTGTTGATCAATTGATGTTGGTACCCGGAGAATATAAACTGGTTGATCAGCTTTATGGGTCGTATGAAACAACCTTGGTCGTAAACGAATCTTCTGCCGCTGCGAGGATTGATATTAAACCCCTCCAATCGTTGGTTTTAAAAATAATTCATTAATGAAAAGACTGGCACTCGTTGTTCTCAGTTGTATCGTTTTGATGGCTTGTGAGCATCCTCAGGACCAAAAGGAATCTGAAGCTTCAAAATCATCAGCAAAGGACATGCATCAACCCCAAAAATATGTAAAGATCAAACATCCGGAATGGAGTAAGAATGCGGTGATTTACCAGTTGAATACCAGACAATTTACGGAAGAAGGCACTTTTAATGCCGCTCAACAGGAACTACCACGACTCCAAAAACTAGGAGTTGATATTATCTGGTTAATGCCTATTCACTCCATAGGTATAAAAAATAGAAAAGGAACCTTGGGCAGTCCTTATTCTGTCAAAGATTATTATAGTGTTAATGAAGAGTTTGGAGACCTGAACGATCTTAAGGAGTTTGTATCTGCGGCACATGATCTGGACATGTACGTTATACTCGACTGGGTAGCTAATCACACCGCATGGGATAACAATCTGGTTACAGAACATCCGGATTGGTATGAAAGGGACCATAAGGGCGATTTCAGACCCACGCCCTGGTGGGACTGGTCCGATATTATTGACCTCGATTATTCGAAGACGGAGCTACGGGATTACATGGCAGAGGCACTGAGGTATTGGGTTGAGGAGGCAGATGTAGATGGCTATCGATGCGATGTGGCGGGATTTGTCCCTCTTGATTTCTGGAACCGCGTGCGCATGGAGCTCGATGAGATCAAGCCTGTATTTATGCTGGCAGAATGGGAATCGAGAGATCTGCATGCCAGTGCTTTTGACATGACCTATGCCTGGAGCTGGAACGAGGCAGTGCACAAAATATGCACAGGACAAAGCGATGTAAATGCTTTGTTTATTTATTACTCGTGGAATGAGAGCGCCTATCCTGAGGGTAGTATGCGGATGACCTTCACCAGTAACCATGATAAAAATGCCTGGGAAGGCACCATGTTTGAGCAATTTGGAGACGGCCTGGAGGCCGCTATAGCCCTCTCTGTGGTTGGAGAAGGACTGCCTTTGATATATAACGGGCAGGAGGCCGGAAATAACAAAAGGCTTGAGTTCTTTGAGAAAGATCCCATTCAATGGCAGGCACATCCTATCGGTGAGCTGTACAAAGACCTGTTTTCACTTATGAAAACCAATACAGCACTCTGGCATGCACAGTGGGGGGCAAGAATGATCAAGGTCCCCAACAACTTCGAGAAGCAGGTTTTTAGCTTTGTGAGACAAAACGAAACAGATAAAGTTTTTGCAGTATTCAATTTTTCTGATACTGCCAAAACCATTGAATTTAGAGAAAGCTTACATTTTGGAACCTACCAATCGTTTAGAGACAATGAGGTTGTTGTTTTTAACGAAAACTCTACTCTATATTTAAAACCCTGGGAGTTCAGGATCTATACGAAAGATTAAATTCACCACCAATGAAAAAGCTTATTGTACTTTTATGTATCCCCCTTATGATGAACAACTGTAAACAAAAGGAAGAACAGTCTGAGAAAATGGATAAAGTTGCATCAGCAGAAGCGTCGGCAGTTCCTTTTGTCTGGGATGCCGCAAACCTGTACTTCCTGCTCACAGACCGTTTTAATAACGGGGATCCCACTAACGATGTGAACTTCGATCGCACCAAAAAAACGGGAGTACTCAGAGGCTTTGAGGGCGGAGACATCAGGGGAATCACCCAAAAGATAAAAGAGGGCTATTTCACAGATTTGGGAATAAATGCCATATGGATGACCCCGGTGGTTGAACAGATCCACGGAGGAACCGACGAAGGTACCGGTGTGACATATGGATTCCACGGTTACTGGGCAAAAGACTGGACCAGAATAGACCCCAATTATGGCACAGCTGAAGACCTTCACGAACTGGTTGCTGAGGCTCATGCCAGGGGGATTCGAATTGTACTGGATGCCGTGATCAATCACACAGGTCCCGTAACCCCTAAAGATCCGGTTTGGCCGGAAGAATGGGTGAGGACCGATAAACAGTGTTCATACGACAATTATGACAATACGGTGAGTTGTACTCTGGTGGCTAATCTGCCCGACATTAGAACTGAGAGCAATGACGAGGTCGATCTGCCACCGCAATTAGTACAAAAGTGGAAATCTGAAGGGCGATACGAGCAGGAGCTGGCCGAGTTGGATGCCTTTTTTGAACGAACCGGTTATCCTAGAGCTCCACGATTCTATATCATTAAATGGTTAACAGACTTTATTACAGAATTTGGGATCGATGGCTACAGGGCAGACACTGTAAAGCACACCGAGGCCTACGTCTGGCAGGAATTTAAAACAGAATGTGATTACGCCTTTAAGGAGTTTAAAAAGAACAACCCCGAGAAAGTGATGGACGATAATGAGTTCTATCTTGTGGGCGAAGTATATAATTATGGGATCAGTGGTGGTCAGTGGTTCGATTTTGGTGATAAGAAAGTCAACTATTTTGATAATGCATTTGAGAGCCTTATCAATTTTGAGTTTAAATGGAATGCTAAGGAACTGGACTATGAAGCCCTTTTCAAAAAGTACCATAGTATCCTTCAGGGAGAATTGAAAAACCTGAGCGTTCTTAATTACCTGAGCTCCCATGATGATGGTAGTCCATTTGATGCTGAACGAAAAAAACCTTTTGAGACGGCTACTAAACTATTACTTAGTCCCGGTACTTCTCAGGTGTATTACGGGGATGAATCGGCAAGGGTTCTGGTTGTTGAAGGTGCCGTGGGGGATGCCAATCTGAGGTCCTTTATGAATTGGGAAGAAATGGCTACTTCATCTAAGACCAAGGAAGTGCTGGAACACTGGCAGAAATTAGGGAAGTTTCGTCAGAAGCACCCTGCGATCGGTGCCGGCATCCATCAAATGATCACTCAACAGCCTTATTATTTTTACAGAAGTTATCAGGATGAAAAGATGCAGGATCTGGTGATTGTTGGTTTAGGAGTACATAAAGGAGCTAAATCAATTAATGTCTCCAAGATTTTTAAGGACGGAATGATGCTTCACGATGCATACTCAGGAGTTAGGGCCGAGGTTAAAAACGGCAGGGTTACCATCGATTCTGATTTTGACGTGGTGCTTTTAGAGCAGGTAGACCCATGAGAAATTTAATTTGCCTGTTCGCCCTTTCCATTTTAATGCTATCCTGCCAAAAGAGCCCGAAGCAAACGCAAGAAGACAGAATCGTTGTGACGTCTCCGGATCAGAATATAGAACTTCGTGCTGGCCTGGATGCTCGGGGAAGAGCCTTTTATCAGGTGACCTATTCAAATGAAATGGTTATCGATACATCGCTACTGGGATTTGATTTTACAAACAAACCGCGACTCAGTGACAATTTAGAAATAATGTCAATTGAACATTCCGGCTTTGAAGAAACCTGGGAGATGCCCTGGGGAGAACAGAGAGAGGTGGAGAATAATTATAATGAATTGCGATTGGATCTGCAAGAGCAGGAGGAGCCTCAGCGTAGATTTGCCCTTGTGTTCAGACTGTATAACGACGGTTTTGGATTCAGATACGAATTTCCGGAACAGGAAGGTTGGACAGAAGCCTTGATCGCTGAGGAGCGAACAGAATTCAACCTTACCAAGGACTACAAATCCTTTTGGATTCCCGGAGATTGGGATATCTACGAACATCTTTACAGCACTACCAAATTATCGGAAATTGATGCCGGAAGTTATATTGAGAAGACCAATCTGGCGCAAAGTTATATTCCCGAAAATGCTGTCAACACTCCCATTACCATGGTTGGGGATGATGGTATACACCTCAGTTTTCACGAAGCCGCGCTCATTGATTATTCCGGAATGACATTGGCGGTGGACACCGAGAATTTAAAACTGGAAAGCAGGCTGGTTGGTTCTGAGAATACAGAGTATAAGGTAAGGAGAACACTTCCTTTTCACACACCCTGGCGTAGCGTTCAAATAACGAACAATGCGCCCGACCTGATTGCGTCAAATCTCATTGTCAACCTGAATGAGCCCAACAGGCTGGGAGATGTTTCCTGGTTTTCCCCTATGAAATACACAGGTGTCTGGTGGGAAATGCACCTTGGTAAATCCACCTGGGATTACGGGATGGAACTAGTCGATGGAAAGTGGACCGATACCGGTAAAGCTCATGGTAAGCACGGGGCAACCACTGAAAACGTCAAAAGATTTATCGACTTTTCGGCTCAGAACAATATTGGCGGAGTATTGGTAGAAGGATGGAATACCGGATGGGAACGCTGGATTGGCTTTGAAGATCGCGAAGGTGTTTTTGATTTCGTAACCCCTTATCCCGATTACGACCTGAATGAGGTTACAAATTATGCAAAAGAAAAAGGGGTTGAGATCATTATGCATCACGAAACCTCCGCTGCTACTCAGACCTATGAAAAACAGCAGGATACGGCCTATGCCTTGATGCAACAGTATGGAATGCATTCTGTCAAATCGGGGTATGTGGGAAAGATTCTGCCTAAGGGAGAATACCACCACGGGCAATATATGGTGAACCATTACAATAACGCGGTGATCAAAGCTGCTGATTATGAGGTGGCGGTTAATGCACACGAACCCATCAAGGCAACGGGTTTAAGACGCACTTATCCTAACATGATCTCAAGGGAAGGATTGAGAGGACAGGAGTTTAATGCCTGGTCAGAAGATGGCGGGAATCCTCCTGAGCATTTATCCATTGTCACTTTTGCACGTATGCTGGCAGGGCCGGTAGATTTTACTCCCGGTATCTTCAATATTAAATTCGATAAGTATAAAAGGAATAATCAGGTAAATACCACTTTGGCTCAACAACTGGCGCTTTATGTGGTTATCTACAGTCCCATACAAATGGCCGCCGATCTGGTCGAGCACTACGAAGCTAATCCGGAGGCCCTGCAGTTTATCAGGGATGTGGGAGTAGACTGGGAACAAACACTCGTGCTGACTGGAGTGGTTGGAGACCAGGTTACCATAGCCAGAGAAGAACGCGATACTGGAAACTGGTTTGTTGGTGGTATTAGCGATGAGACTTCCAGAACGGTTGAGGTTAATTTTGACTTTTTAGACCCAGGCATACAGTACACAGCGACCATTTACAGAGATGGTGAAGAGGCCCATTGGGATTTAAATCCTTTAGACCTCCATATTGAAACGATGGAAATATCGCAAGACTCCTCGCTCAAAATTAAAATGGCCGAGGGTGGTGGATTTGCCATTAGTCTTATAAGGAATTAGGGGAAAGCAGATCAAAGCCTTATAATGTCGTGTCTTGACTTGCTCAATAATCTGTAATGTAGTTCTGTCATAAGCGACTAATTACATTATTCGTAACTTAGTAACCGCAAATGACAGGATTAGACATTAACGATCATATAGATTCTCCTTTAAACCTTAAGGTGAGCTTCAATAAATTGCTGGAGGCCTATGAGCAAATGGCACAAAGTAGCAATTCTGTTGAAGCAGCTCATGCGGCACGCGTTTTACAAATTGCAGAGGAGCACCCCATCCTCAGGAAGGGATTCTCGAAATTCTCCGATCTTGAGAAGTACAACGCAGAAATTAAAGAAATTCTGAGAGACGCTTTTGATCCTTTACTAACCCTCAATGAGATCAAAACGGCCTCAGTTCCTTTTCACAATGTCATATTCAACTCTTCTCAACGCTTTAAAAATATTGTGAAAGCTGCAGGTGAAGGGTTCGAATTGAAAATGAAAAATATGCCGGAGGATAAGACCTACATCATTGCGTGTACATTGATCCTTATGAGTTGTTACAATTACAACTTTAACTTCAAGCGACCATTTTTTTACGAAATTCCAGATGCCAATGGCATCATGCGTTACTACAAAATTCTTTACAATGCTGACTTCGTAGACATTTTACCCAGAGCGGATGCCCCTGAAATTACGGATAGGGATATCGAGTTGCTACTCGATAACTTTGATGACCTGGATCTTTGGAAAGAAAAGTTTCCACCTAACAGCTATGATTTTGAAGGCTTTGTTATTTGTAACATTTTTGACGTGACGGATGATCAGTCCATCTCAAACATAAAATCCAGTCTTATCGATATCAGTGACCGGCAGAACGAAGAGATCATGGAAGATCTTCGTCACGCCTTTAGTTCACTAATGAGTGTTAAAGATATTAGAGTGGGCTTTTTGGTGTACAATAAAGAAGAAGACACCTTTGAACGCGCTCATGGGGAAGGGATTCCAAGTTTTATGCTGGAAGGCAAGGAATTCCTTGGTTGTAAGGATTCCTTTTGCAATCAGTCATATGAAAAACTGTTAAAGCGAAAGGACTATTATTCCATCTCTGATGTGGATCTGCTTGATGAACAATCGGATGGTCAAGCCCCTCAGTTTAAGATCCTGAAGGAGCAAAACATAAGGTCGGCTATTTTTGCACCTATCGCCAATGATCAGGAGCTACTAGGTTTACTGGAATTGGTCTCTTCCCAACCCAGAGCATTGAACAGTTTGAATGCCAACAAGCTTATTGACATCATGCCTTTTATACTTATGGCGGTGGAACGAACCAAGAGGGAGGAAGAAAACCTTGTTGAAGCAATCATCCAGCAGGAGTGTACCTCTATCCACCAAAGTGTACATTGGAAATTTAGAGAGGAGGCTCAAAACTTCATTAATCAGGAGTTGCAAACAGGAGAAAAACCGGTTTTTAGAAAAATAAGCTTTGACAATGTCTACCCGCTTTTTGGTCAAATCGATGTAAAAGGTTCTTCTCAGGCAAGAAATGCCGCTACTCAGCGCGACTTGAATCTACAACTCTCAATTGCGAAGGACATCCTGGATCAGGCCATTGAAATACAGAACTTGCCTATTTACGAGCAAATAAAATTTCAGTCAGCGGCATACATCTCGGTTTTGGAACACAATTTCAAGGTCGATAGTGAGCATGAGATTTCAACATTTCTTGGTGAGGAGGTAAATCCTGTTCTCAAACTCATAGAGAAGAATATCGAGTCACTGCGAGATCGGGTGGAAGATTATTTTAATCGGATTGATGACGACTTAGAGGTGATTTATTTTTATCGCCGTCATCACGATCAAACCATTAAAATGATCAATAATAATATGGCATCCATGCTCGATCAGAAACAGGTTGAAGCACAGTCCATGTACCCCCATTATTTTGAGCGATTTAAGACAGATGGTGTAGAGCACAATATGTACATTGGAGAATCCATAACAAAAGAAGAAAGTTTTAGCCCTATTTACTTGTATAATCTTAGGCTGTGGCAACTTCAGGTAATGGTTGAGATGGAGAATGAATACTACCAGAACCAAAATGAATACCCTGTTGCATTGGATGTGGCTTCCATGGTACTGGTATTTAACCAAGCCTTATCCATTAGGTTCAGACAGGATGAGAAGCGTTTTGACGTGGATGGCACTTATAATGCGCGTTACGAAGTAGTTAAAAAGCGCGTGGACAAGGCCTTTATCAAGGGAACTACAAAACGAGCAACCGTTAAGGGAAAACTTACGATTATATACTCTCAGAAAGAGGACGAACACGAGTATGTTCGATATATTAAGTTTATGCAGTCCAAGCAAATGCTTAACGACGATCTGGAGTTTCTGGAGCTAGAGGATCTTCAGGGAGTTACAGGACTAAAAGCCCTAAGGGTCAGTATTCTTTATCACAGCAGTCAAGAAGATAAAAAACTTTATACCTATCAGGACCTAATGGATACCATCAGGCAGGACTAGCGTCTTTGGGTTGATGGATCAATTCAATGTAGTATCCTTGTTGCAGAGCACTTGTTGCTTCCCTATTGGTCTGCGCCTGACTGTTGAATGAGATGGCAAAAGCAATGACTGATATAATCATTCCAGCCATAAATATGGAATACGTAGTTCTTAAAATACGGTATTTTCTGTCCAATACCTTACCTAAAAAGTACAGATCTTTTGTGAGTGAACTATAAACATAATCCTTATCCTTTAGCATCTCGTCTATTGCCCACTGATACTCCTCGAGCTTCATCCGGTGAAAGTTCCCAAAAAAGGTGAGATTGACTTTCTTTTGTTCAACGTCTTCCTTTGTAAACTGACCACGTGTTACATTTGGTCGTGTAGCGATAATGGAAAGCACCATGGAAATTATACTAAAGGTGATAAAGACGATGGTTGGCCAGATCAAATAGGCATTTGAAGGGTTGTCTAATTTTGAGATGAGATTAGATAGCACCAATGAGATGATGATAGCATTGACTGATAGTAAGATATTTGCTTTCGTATCTGCAATATCACTTAGCTTTATATGATTTCGCAGCGCCACCCGATAAAAAGTTTGTATGCTTCTGTCTGGATTCGCGCTTTTATATTGAGCCTTGTACTTGGACTTGAGTTTAGCCAATTCCTTTTTCTCTTTTCTTTTCTTATTTTTTTTGACCAGGTCCTTTAATATCGCTTCTTTTTTGGGTTGCCAGTACTCCAGGGCGTAAGCCGTATAGTAGCGATGCACATCTCTTAACACTCTAATATTTTCTTCACGCCATTTGGAAGGACTGTATTTTTTTTTGTTCAGAAGTTCAAGTTCTATGCGCAGATATTCGCTCGCCTCTTCAAAATATGGCTTGGCGAAGTGAGATGCATCGGCATCTCTGATGATTTTCTCAAGTTGGTTTTCCGGTTCTGCATCAAATACGGTCGCCATGATACAATCACTTACCTTGGCTATGATCTTCTCATCAACATCTTTTGATTTGAGAAATTCTCTGGTAATGATGACACTTTTCTCCTCATGCTTTTCACAACCTTTGGTATACCCTACATCGTGGAGAAGTGCACTCAACTGGAGCACCAACTGATCCTCTTCAGAGAGCTCTGTATGCTCCATTATTTCCTGAGTACTTTTCAATACCCTCTGAGTATGAATGAAATTGTGATAAATAAAATCCTGGTGTAGTTGATTTTTGAGTAAATCCGAGACAAAAGTGTATGTCTCCTTTAATAGGGCCTCTGCCATGAACGATTAAATATTTAGAAGTGGAAAATTACGAAATTATAAAGACTTAACATTTTGTTAGTGAACAGTCCGTGGTGCAAGTTGTATTTTTAGAGATATGACAAATCCTGTCATGAAACAGTCGATTAGTCGACAAAGATCACATATCATTTCAATAATAAAGAAATATGCTTCATTGGAAAAACATCATTGATTTTTCTGTTAATGGGAATCCAGTACCAGATGGAAGAGTTGAAAAATCAGAAGAGGAATGGCAGGCGATCCTTACCCCCGATCAATACAGGATCACACGTCTTAAGGGGACGGAGATGGCCTTTACAGGGGCCTTATGCAGCACCTACGATGCGGGCATTTATTCCTGCGTATGTTGTGGTACCGAACTTTTTGATTCCACCATTAAATACGATTCAAGTTCGGGATGGCCAAGTTTTACCCAGCCTATCAAGGAAAATGCCATAAAATACAAGAAAGATACAAGTCATGGAATGATCCGCGTGGAGATCATGTGTAATACCTGTGATGCGCATTTGGGACATGTATTCCCCGACGGACCTGAACCAAGTGGACTGCGTTATTGTGTGAATTCAGAATCCATAAAATTGAAAACACATGGATAAGTTACAATCTATCGTTCTGGGAGGAGGCTGCTTTTGGTGTACCGAGGCTGTTTTTCAGGAAGTAAATGGGGTCATTTCTGTGGTGTCAGGTTACTCCGGTGGTTCGGTTCCCGGACATCCCACCTACCGGGAGGTGTGTTCGGGATTGACTGGTCATGCCGAGGTAGTTAAACTTACATTTGATCCTAACCTTATTTCTCTCGAGGACATTCTGATCATTTTTATGACCACTCACGATCCCACAACTTTGAATCGACAGGGAGCTGATGTTGGAACGATGTATCGCTCCGTGATTTTTTATCAAAACGAAGAACAACGCAAAATAGCAGAAAGGGTCATTGAAGCCATGAAGCCTTATTTTGACCAAAAGATTGTTACAGAATTAACTGCGCACAAGGTCTTTTATAAAGCAGAGGAGGAACACCAGGATTATTACCGGCAGCACAGTCAGCAAGGTTATTGCAGCTATGTTATAACTCCTAAGCTTCAGAAGTTGAGAAAACTACATGCTGACAAGCTTAAAAAAGCTGCCTCCGAATGAGACTAAACATTAATGACACCTATATCAAGGCCTTGCCGGCCGATACTGCAAAGGAAAACTCGATCCGGCAGATTTTTGAAGCGGGCTATTCTTTTGTCAAGCCCAGAATACCATCAAAACCACGATTGATTCATGTATCTGGGGAGATGCTGGAAGCGCTGGGTATTACTGAAAAGGAGGCTCGGTCTGAAGAGTTTCTGGGCTTGTTCTCAGGCAGTTTAATTTACCCCAACACCACACCTTATGCCATGGCCTACGCCGGTCATCAGTTCGGGTCCTGGGCAGGTCAGTTGGGTGACGGTCGTGCCATTAATTTGTTTGAAATAAAACACCAAAATAAACTTTGGGCAGTTCAATTAAAAGGTGCCGGTTTAACCCCTTATTCAAGACAAGGAGATGGTCTCGCTGTCTTGCGTTCCAGTGTCAGGGAATATTTGTGCAGTGAGGCCATGCACCACCTTGGGGTACCGACCACTAGGGCACTGAGCCTGGCACTAACGGGTGATAAGGTGCTAAGAGACATGCTCTACGACGGCCATCCTGAATATGAGCAAGGAGCAGTGGTGACAAGGGTAGCTCCATCCTTTATTCGATTTGGTAATTTTGAGTTATTTGCAGCCAGACAGGACCACAAAAACCTCGAGAGGCTGGCGGACTACACGATCAATCAGTTTTACCCGGAACTAGGAAAGCCCTCCAAGGAGGTCTATATCGCATTTTTTAGAGCGGTCATGAAGAAAACGCTGGATATGATTATTCACTGGCAACGCGTGGGCTTTGTTCATGGGGTGATGAATACAGATAATATGTCTATTCTCGGACTTACCATTGACTATGGTCCGTATGGTTGGCTGGAAGGTTTTGATTTCGGTTGGACACCAAATACTACAGACAGACAACACAAGCGATATCGATTTGGAAATCAACCCAATATTGCCTTGTGGAATTTGATTCAACTGGCAAATGCCTTATTTCCATTAATTGAAGAGGCCGAACCTCTTGAGGCCATTCTGAATGAGTTTAAAAGCCGCTTTGAAGAGACTTCCCTTGACATGATGCGGTCAAAAATTGGTTTGAATACCAAGGACGACGAAGACCAGAAGTTAATACAGAACCTTGAAGATGCCTTGTTAAGTGCTGAGACCGACATGACCATTTTTTTCAGGCTGCTCTCACAGTACAAGACAGGATCTGCCACGGAGGCTTATTCCCTTATTTTACCATCTTTTTACAAGGTTGAAAATAGAAACAACGACCACAAAGAAGTTTGGCTAAATTGGTTTTTAAATTATGACGATCGATTAAAGAAAGAGCAGTCAGACGATGCATTAAGAGCACACCGAATGAATAAGGTTAATCCAAAATACGTCCTTAGGAATTACATGGCTCAGATGGCAATTGATGAAGCAGAAAAAGGGGAATACGATTTGCTTAACGAACTGTTTCAACTCCTTAAAAATCCTTATGAGGAACAGCCTCGATCTCAAAAGTGGTTTGCAAAACGTCCGGAATGGGCCAGGCACAAGGTAGGTTGTTCCATGTTATCCTGTAGTTCCTAGATCAAGTGCCGATGAAAAACAATAAATAGTAACAGATGAAACAACTACTACTTCTGATCATAAGCTTTCCTGCCATTGTACTTGGACAGGTAGTGATGTCTGCTCAGCCTGAAAAGTTAGTGTCTATTAATGGAACCATCGACGAAATGTTAAGAGTAATAAATGGAGAGGCGGGAAAGCAACGCAACTGGGAGGCGTTTAAGAACATTTTTTTGGAATCCTGCAGTTTTACAGTGTATTATGGAGATCCTGAAATGCCATTTGAAACAGCCTCTATCGATGAAATGATCGAATTCATGCAGGATGATTATTACAACAGCGGATATAAAGAAGAAATGCTCAACCGACGCATTGATGAGTTTAATGGAATTGCTCATGTCTTTGAGGTAGTACAGCATACCGAACCAGACGGGAATCAGGTTAAAGGCCTTAATAGTTACCACTTGGTTCAGGGTAAGGATCGATGGTATATAACTAATGTTATCTGGACAGCCGAAAGTAAGGAAGCAAAGATTCCTGCAACTTTTTTAAAGGATTAATTCACAAGTAAACATGACAATGAAAGCTATATGGAATAACAAGGTCATTGCAGAAAGCAGTGATACAATTGTGCTTGAAGGTAACCACTATTTTCCGCCTGATAGCATCAAAAAGGATTTTTTTAAAATCAGTGATACTCATACGGTTTGTCCCTGGAAAGGCAGGGCATCCTACTATAGTATTGTGGTAGATGGTATGGAGAATATCGATGCAGCATGGTATTATCCTGAAGTGTCAGATTCGGCCAGGGATATAAAAAACCACGTAGCCTTTTGGAAAGGGGTAGAGGTAATTGAATAACTATGGGAACACAAAAAATAATAATCAAAAACCGAAAGGGGTTAGAGCTCAATGCGCAGTTGGAATTGCCGGCTAATCAAAAGCCTAATTATTTCGCTATTTTCGCTCACTGTTTTACCTGCAGCAGTAGTCTTAGTGCCGTGAGGAATGTGAGCCGAGCTCTTACTCAGGATGGTTTTGCGGTCTTGAGGTTTGATTTCACAGGATTGGGGAGGTCTGAAGGAGAGTTTTCGGATAGTCATTTTTCAGCCAATGTTGAAGATCTGCTGGATGTCCATCAGTTCATGTCTGAAAATTATGAGGCTCCTAGTCTGTTAGTGGGGCATTCCTTGGGAGGTGCCGCAGTGCTCGTAGTGGCATCTCGTTTAGAAGCAGTTAAGGCAGTAGCAACTGTTGGAGCTCCGGCCACAGTAGGACATGTGAAACATTTGTTCTCTCACGCCATTGAAGAAGTCAAAGAAAAGGGTAAGGTAAAGGTTAATATTGGAGGAAGACCCTTTGAAATTGATGAAGATTTTGTTAAGGAATTTGACAAAACAGATCTGCCACAAATTGTGAAGGAACTCAGGAAACCACTTCTTATCATGCACGCGCCATTTGATAAGATCGTTGGGATAGAAAATGCCGAGCAACTTTATATAAATGCCTTTCACCCTAAGAGTTTTGTGACGCTTGATGATGCAGATCATTTACTCAGCATTCAAAAAGATGCAGAATACGTAGGAGAGGTTATTGGTACCTGGGCAAAACGCTATTTTCCCAAAGTCGAAAATACCATGCTCGACCCTAAAGGGGAGCAGTTGGTGGCGCATTTAAATCTTCTTGAAGACAAGTTTACCACTTCTATTCAAACTAAAAACCACGCGTTTACCGTAGATGAACCAGAAGATATTGGGGGAAATGATTTTGGTCCTTCACCTTACGAAATGCTCAATGCAGCCTTGGCTGGTTGTACTGCGATGACCTTAAGAATGTATGCAGATCGAAAAAAATGGGATTTAGAAGAAGTGTATGTTTACGTATCGCATTCGAGAAAGCACAGCGACGATCTGGATACTGGAACAGATGGTCCTAAATATTTAGATCACATTAGTAAAAAGTTAAAATTTGTTGGTAACTTAAACACAAAACAGGAAGAACGCCTTAAAGAAATTTCATCTCGCTGTCCTGTGCATCGAACCATAGAAAACACGGTGGACTTTCAAACGGAAATTTTAAGAGATTAAGTGTGCAACTTACACATTCAAAGGTCATAAGTAAGAAACGTTTCTTAAGTATCAGGCAACGTACGGAAGAGATCTGTAGGTCTCTAGTGCCGGAGGATACGGTTGTGCAGCCGGCAGAATTTGTATCCCCTCCCAAATGGCATTTGGCGCATACAACCTGGTTTTTTGAGCAGTTTGTATTAACTCAAACAGATGATTATACCTGGTTTAATAAAGAATATCCCTACCTTTTCAATAGTTATTACAATAACGTAGGTGACCGGGTAACAAGAAACGATCGTGGCCTTATGACAAGGCCTATACTTCAGGATGTTCTCGATTACAGAGCCCATGTAGACCATGCGATGGCCAATTTACTTAAACGTGAACTACCTGAGGAACTGTACGATGTCATTGAAATAGGCCTGCAACATGAACAGCAGCACCAGGAGCTTTTATTTTACGACATTAAATACATTCTGGGTCATCAGCCGGGCTTTCCCAGATTGAATTTTCCGGTAAAGTTGGAAGCTACTCGAGCGTCTGGCTTTGTCAAAATTTCAAAAGGATTATATGAGATCGGGCATACCGGAGAGGGATTTTGCTTTGATAATGAATTGGGTCGACATAAGGTATACCTCAATGATTTTGCTATTTCCCGGCAATTAGTGACCAATAGGGAGTATGTCGAATTTATTGTTGCTGGTGGTTACCAGGATTTTAATCTGTGGCACGCAGAAGGCTGGGATTTTATTCAAAGTAATGAGGTCAATGCACCTTTGTACTGGCATAAAACCAATGAAGGCTGGATGCAGTATACCCTGAATGGATATAAAAAGATAAACCCCTCAGAACCTTTGATGCATGTCAGTTTTTACGAAGCATTTGCATATGCTCAATGGAAAGGACTAAGGCTGCCAACAGAATTTGAATGGGAAGTAGCGTCCTCGCAAATTCATCACGGACAATTGTGGGAATGGACAAATAGTGCCTATTTACCATACCCGGATTATAAGAAAGAGGATGGTGCCCTTGGGGAATACAACGGTAAGTTTATGGTCAATCAAATGACCTTGCGAGGCAGTTCGGTGGTGACCTCTCCCAATCATTCACGATCAAGCTACCGGAACTTTTTCCACCCAAATATGCGTTGGCAGTACGCAGGAATCAGACTAGCCAAATCTCTATGAAACAAACGTTTGCAGAAGATGTACTCAATGGTCTTAACGCTCCGCGAAAGTCATTGAAATCCAAGTATTTTTACGATGATAATGGAAGCCGTATTTTTCAAGAGATTATGGCCATGCCCGAATATTATTTAACAGATGCCGAATTTGAAATCCTTTCTCTTCAATCCAAACAGATTTATGAGTCCCTGAATTTTGATGGGCCATTCAATATTTTGGAGCTAGGACCCGGCGATGGTTTTAAGACCTACAAACTTTTGGAGTATTTGGTCAAGGCAGATAAAGAATTCTACTACGTTCCTATTGATATATCCTCGGAGGCCATAGAGGCATTAACCCAACGACTTAAAAAAAAGTTGCCTGAACTTAATATCAAACCTCAGGTAGGTGATTATTTTCAAAAGTTAGAGAAGAATAAGACTAGTCAGTTCCCTAGTCTTCTGTTACTGTTGGGAGGCAACATTGGTAACTACCCACAGAACCGCAGTAAGGAACTTCTCTTATTGCTTAACGATCATATGAAGTCTCAAGACAAACTTCTTATTGGCTTTGACCTAAGAAAGAATCCATTGATCATTAGAAATGCCTATGATGACCCCCATGGAATCACCAAACGTTTTAATCTCAACCTACTGTTAAGAATTAATCGTGAACTAGGTGCAGATTTTAAGCTTGATGGTTTTGATTTTTATTGCTATTACGACCCTTTTGATGGTGCTGTGAGAAGTTTTCTGGTGAGCCTGAGAGCTCAGAAAGTAAAGATCGAGGCACTCGATAAAATCTTTGAATTTGATTATGGTGAACTCATTCAAACAGAGATATCCAGAAAATTTAGCTTTGATGAGATCGCTCATTTGGCGGAAGGAACCCAGTTTAATCATATTAGAAATTTCACCGACTGTAAAGCTCACTTCACAGACAGCTTATGGGTTAAGTGAGTCATCTTTTGTCTATTTTTATAGCCAATTTCAATATGTCGACCTTCAACCCATACAAGTATAGCCGTTTCTTAATTCTGTTTGCTCTGGTACTCTGCTTTGGTTGTGCAACCTATGACCTTCAGGTGAATGAGGAATACCTAGAAGAGTTTCCTCAAGAACAAACCATCGAACACTCTTTTTATCTCCTAGGTGATGCGGGAAATTCCCAAATAGGTTCTGTCGCCGATGGGATCCTTGCATTTCGGAAAGCATTATCACAGGCTAATGAAAACAGCACAGCTATTGTGCTTGGAGATAATATCTATCAAAAGGGTTGGTCCACCAAATCTGAAGAAACGATTGAAGATGCCCGTCATAAAATTGGCGTACAAACAGAGGCCTTGAAAAACTTTACAGGCCGCCCCGTTGTCATTCCTGGTAACCATGATTGGTATTCTGGTTTGGAGGGATTAAAGGAACAGGAGAAGTTTGTGGAAGAAGAACTGGGAAAGAATACGTTTTTACCTGAGAACGGATGTCCAATTGAGCAGATTGATGTATCAGATGACATAGTGCTTATTATTGTAGATTCCCACTGGTACGTTACGGACTGGGATAAGCACCCTAAGATCAATGATAAATGTGACATTAAAACAAGGGAACGGTTTATTGAAGAGTTTGAGAGTGAAGTTAAAAAAGCAAGAGGAAAAACAACCATTATTGCTATTCATCATCCGATGTTTACCAATGGCTCGCATGGTGGCCAGTTCAGTTTCGGTTCGCATATGTCCCCATTACCTATTCTGGGAACCTTAAAGAACTTATTGCGGGAAACGGGCGGAGTATCAAATGCCGATCAGAACAATCTCAGGTACAGAGAACTAAAGAAATTGCTGGTGACAATTGCGCGCGAAAACGACAAGGCCTTATTTGTTTCCGGACATGAACACAGTTTACAGTATCTGGTGGAAGAGCAAGTGCCTCAAATTGTGAGCGGATCTGGATCTAAAATAAGTGCTACGAAAAATGTAGGAGGAGGCAGGTTTTCGTATGGTCATCAGGGGTATGCCAGACTGGACGTCTTTGAAGATGGTTCTTCCTGGGTGCGCTTCTATGCCACTGGAGAGGAAGACCCTGTATTTACAACTGAAGTGGTGAAGGCCAATTCGGGATTAGGGATTAACTACCCTGAGACCTTCCCGGATAGTGTTAAAACATCAATCTATGAGCCAAAAGAAACCCAGAAAAGTAAACGCTACGAGCGCTATTGGGGAAAGCGGTACCGACAGTATTTTGGTACTCAGGTCACTCTTCCTACAGTAAATTTAGACACTCTTTACGGAGGCCTTACCCCTGTGAGAAAGGGAGGCGGGCACCAGTCAAAATCGCTGAGACTTGTGGACTCACAGGGTCGGGAATACGTGATGAGGGCATTGCGAAAGAGCGCGACGCAATATTTACAGACGGTTGCTTTTAAAGATCAGTACATAACTCCAGAATTAAAAGGGACAGATACAGAGGCCCTGGTGGCAGATGTATTTACGGGGTCTCACCCTTATGCTCCATTTACCATAGCGGAGTTGTCCAAGGCAATTGGTGTATTTCATACCGAGCCAAGATTGTTTTATGTTCCAAAACAAAAGGCCATTGGTCGTTTTAACGATGAGTTTGGCGGCGAAATATATATGATTGAAGAGCGGGCTGGAGATGGGCATGGAGACAAAGAGGGGTTTGGCTTTTCAGATGAACTAATAAGTACCTATGACCTCTTTGAGGAATTAAGAGAGGACGAAGACCATGTGCTTGATAAACAGGCCTACTTGCGCGCCCGATTGTTCGACATGCTCATTGGCGATTGGGACCGTCATCAGGACCAGTGGAGATGGGCGGAATTTAAAGAAAATGGTAAGAAGGTCTATCGACCGGTACCCAGGGACCGGGATCAGGCCTTTTCTATAATGGACGACGGCTTTCTCATGAGCACGGCAACCTGGCTGGTACCCCCTATCAGATTGATCAGTTCTTATGAGGTGGAATTAAAGGATCCCAAGTGGGTAAATGTGAACCCCTACCCTTTGGATGTGGCCCTTTTAAGTGAGGTGCCAAAAGAGGATTGGCTGGAACAAGCAGAGTTCATTCAGATGAACATCACGGAGGAAGTAATTGACAGGGCATTTCTCAATTTCCCTAGAGAAGTGAGGGATTACACAACTGATAGTATTAAACAAACATTGCTCGGTCGCAAAGCCTTACTCAGGGATATTGCCGAGGATTATTTTGAAATCGTCAACAAATATGTGACCATTACAGGAACTGATAAGGATGATTATTTTCAGATAGATCGTTCTAAGGATGGTGCTACCACCGTTAGTGTTTACAGAATCCTTAAGGGAAAAAAGGAAAAATTATTTAAGCAACGTACTTATAATCCCAAAGAGAATAAAGAATTATGGATCTACGGACTTGATGATGACGATTATTTTGAAGTAACCGGGGCATCAGTAGGTAAAATCAAAATCAGACTAATTGGTGGGCAGGATAAGGATTCGTACGATATAAGGAGTGCAAATGGAGTGCACATCTATGATTACAAATCACAGGAAAGTATTTTTGTGACTGATGGAGGCAACAGGCACCTGAAAGACGACTACTACACTAATTTTTACGATTACAAAAAGGTTAGATACAATTCAAGGGTCATCATACCGACACTGGGCTGGAATCCTGACGACGGCCTGAAGATAGGACTTGGTGGGGTAGTCAATGTCAATGGATTTGACAGTGAGTATTTTTCTGCCAGTCACTCTTTTAGCGGTCATGTTTTTTTTGCAACTGGAGGCTTTGATCTGAATTATTCCGGAGAATTTTCTGAGATATTTAAAGACACCTTCCTTGGAGTCAATGCCAGGATTACATCTCCGAATTTTGCAGTGAACTTTTTCGGTTTTGGTAACTCCACTCCAAACCTCAGTACGCAGGGATCTGAACAAGAAGAAAAAGACCTTGATTTTAATCGCGTGCGGCAGTCCAACCTGGAGATAGGAACTTCCCTGATTAAACGGGGCGAGTACGGTAGTTACTTCTCAATAGGAGTGAAATACCACTCCATTGGAATTGAGAATACCCAGGGAAGATTTATCAACGAGTTTCTGCAGGGAGATGAGGACCCTGCTAACGATGAATTTTTTAACGCCGAACTGAACTACCGTTATACTAATGCCGATAATCCGGCCTATCCAACACTGGGTTTGGATTTTAACTTAACCTTTGGATATAATAACAACTTGAACAATTCAAAAGACTTTAGCTATCTTATTTCATGGTTAGGGATGGCTCACAAATTAGATGCCCGAGGAAAGTTGGTTCTTGCCTCTAAAGTGGGGACACAGATTAATTTAGGTGATGATTTTGAGTTTTATCAGGCAGCAAATATTGGAGACAACAATGGATTAAGGGGTTACCGAACCGAGCGTTTTTCAGGCAAACGATCCTTGTATCAAACTACTGATTTACGATATAATTTAAGAAGGGCTAAGACTTCCTTACTACCTATTGAGTATGGGTTTTACCTTGGGTTTGACTATGGACGGGTTTGGGTAGCTGATGAGCTGGTGGAAGCCCCTGAGTTTAACACAAACCGATTGAATACTTCCTACGGAGGAGGTTTCTTTTTAAACCTGGTAGACACCCTATCTGCCAATGTAGGCTTGTTTCATTCGGCTGATAGCTGGCGATTTACATTCGGATTTGGATTTGGATTTTGATTGATGACGAACAATCTGGCGGAAGGATAAGTTTTTAATCACCAACTATTATTTTAATTTAAAACTGTAAATGTACCCTCCTACATCCTTCTTGCGTTCGTCAGTAATCAGGACTTCTCTCTTACTCCAAAAACACACACCCTCCTTTTGTGAGCTGTGATCAAAATAAAGGGCTTCTATTTTACCAGAAAAAAAGTCTGTGCCTTCAAAGCGACTTAATTTCCAAATTTTTTCCCCGTTCAGCAGAACCACAGTGCCATTATTAGGGCCTATGGCCGCCGAAGTGATCTCGTTCTCTTTACCTTTGAGTGAATAGCTATACAGTTTTTTGGCATCCTGATCTCCTCCCTCGTTAGGAATCTCATAAACAGTAGTTTTTTGATCATTTTTACTAAATAGATAGAAATGGTCTTTATATTCAAAAAAAGCTTCAAAGTCCTGCTCTTTATTGCCTTTGCCTAATTTAAATCTGGTCTCTCCTGCTATGACCTTTTTCGAATCCAGGTCAGTTTCATTGATTTTATAAATTATATACTCATTCCTAGATCGGTCGTTATTACCAAAATCGCCGATGTAAAGGTTGCCATCGTTATCTTTAGTAAGGTCTTCCCAGTCATCGTTCTTAGCATTTTTGAGTTCAATTTGATGTACCACTGCTCCACTATCGTTGAGTGCGATGAGCTCATTGCTATTTCCGGAGTCCTCAATAACCCAAAATACCTTCCTTTTGAAATCATATTCAATTGCTGAAATTTCTTCGAGTTGGGAATCTGTTTCGCATATGATGGTTAATTGACCAAACGAGCAGCTGGTTAATAAGAGACTTAAAACGAAAAGTAGGTCTGTTCTCAATGACATTGCTGTTTAAATGTTTAAATATTTATATGCAGAGCTGTAATTTAGCAATATAAACATGGCAGAGACCGATTCTT
>CAWZYX010000022.1:0-31816 GCA_963966315.1 uncultured Winogradskyella sp.
GACCCATCCAGATAAGTGTTATCAAACTCGAACTCGCTGAAAAACTGATTGGTCTGGTAAGACGCACCTAATTTGAGCCCGAAGTCAGAATTGTAGAATACACCTATCTGTGCTCCAAAGCCAAAAGAAGAAGCGTTGTCAGCAATGGGATAGCCTTTTTCCATATCCGGCATGGCTAAAGGATTAGGCTGAAGCTCGAGAGCAGCATAATTAAAATTAGGCTGTACACCTACTGAAAATTGTTCACTAATCTCATAGGCCCAGGTTCCACTAATCTGTAACAACATGTAATTCGATTCAACTCGCCCGAAGCCTCTTAGCTGCTGAGGCCAGTTAATCGAATTTGAGTTATTGGGGTTCCAGTTAGGATTTGGATTACCTTCTGAATTGATGGGAAGGTTGGTTTCCTGGGGAAAGGTGACCCCGAAGCCACTAATTCCAAAAGCCGAAACGCCAAATGTATGCTTACTGTCTGCATTTCCCCAGAGCATAGCAATGGCAGGCATTAATGAGGCCGGACGATCATCCAGAGTGGTACCAAATACAGGTGGCGAGTCAGGTCCAAGAGCACCAGCTGGTAGGCTGGAACTTAATTCAGGGGAGGAAAAGAACAAGCCTAAATCCAACTTGATGATTGTTTCATCAAAGGCAGAAGCCGTTGCTGGATTCCAATACATTGAACCTGAAATATCCAGGGGTTGAGCCGTAGCAGCACCACCCATGGACATATTGACGGAACCTACACCTTGCATGACGTGGCCGGTTTGGGCATAAATTGATAGATACAAACAAAATCCCAAAAGGGAAAAGACAAATTTTTTCATAAGTTCTCTATTTTTCTACGAGGAAAGATTTATCTTACATCTAATGGAAAACGGTAAAATAAACCTTCGTTTAATTGGTTAGACCAAATCTAATCCGAAAAAAACTCGTAGATGCTGACTTAAATCATATTACTTACATTATAAGCTTTTTTAAGTTGGAATTGCCTGTGCTATTATCTGATGAATATAAGCTCCAGGAAAAGATTTGTGTCGTGAGGTCATTATAGGAACAAGTCCGTATTAGCAAATATGTACCACCGTCAATATTGTTTTAATCTTCGGATGATCTACTGCTAGTACACATAGTCTAAAGAGCACGGTTAATGACAGATTAAGTTGACAGTTGAAGGATATAATAATCACATTCAAATGAATCACTTCAAAGTAGACCGACAGGCAGGTTATTACGAATTATCATTTTTTAACATTCATGCCACTGCTTATGTGGTACATGTGAGAACAGAGAATGGTACCAAAATAAAGAAGTTCAATATTGACGGGGTCAAGCGTTAGCCGTCGCACTTTCATGGCTTCAGAAAAGCAACCAAATCATTCACCGGCATGGTCACCTGCTTTCCAGACTTCATTTCTTTGATCGTTACTTCTTTCTTTTCAAGTTCAGATTCTCCAATGATGGCAACAAAAGGAACCCCACGCTTATCAGCATAGTTAAATTGCTTTTTTAGTTTAGAGGCCTCCGGATACAATTCAGTAACAATCCCTTCCGCTCTAAGCGCCCTAATCAATTGAAGGCTGAAAAATGCCTCCTTCTGTCTGAAATTGGCAAAAAGGACCTTTGTAGAATTAAGAATGGTTGGTGGAAAGCGTTCCAATTGCTCTATCACCAGATAAATGCGATCTAGGCCAAAACTTATACCAACACCACTCATACCCTTAAGCCCAAAGATACCGGTGAGGTCATCGTATCTGCCCCCACCTCCTATGGAACCCATCTGTACGCCCTCAGGAGCCGCTACCTCAAAAATAGCTCCTGTATAATAGTCAAGTCCTCTGGCAAGAGTCACATCGATCTCTAGTTTGGCAGATGTAAGACCCAGCTCAGAGACTGATTTATAAATAAACTGTAGTTCTTCGATCCCCTGCACTCCTTTTTGAGAACTGTGCAATAGTGATTTAAGTGCAATGATCTGATCTTCAAAACTACCGGACAGTTCAAACAAGGGCTGGAGTTGACTGATCGCTTCATCAGGGATTCCCTTTTCCCTCATTTCGTTCTTCACCTTTTCCTCGCCAATCTTATCAAGCTTATCAAGTGCTACGGTGAAGTCGATTAAGTTCTCCTCAGCCCCTATGACCTCAGATATTCCCGAAAGTATTTTCCTGTTATTCATCTTAATCTTGACCCCCGGCAGGTCTAAACCTGTAAAAACTGCGTCGTATAACTGAATAAGTTCAACCTCCTGCCAAAGAGAATCGGAACCAACAACATCGGCATCACATTGGTAAAACTCTCTGAATCGTCCTTTTTGCGGTCTGTCTGCACGCCAGACCGGTTGTATCTGGTACCTTTTGAAAGGGAAATCTATTTCATTCTGATGTTGAACCACATAGCGGGCAAATGGCACAGTTAGATCGTAGCGCAGAGCCTTGTCGGAAATTAAAGAAGTCAATTTTGCCTCGTCTTTTGACACCAATGTGCCCTCATCAACTTTAGATAAATAGGCCCCTGAATTAAGGATTTTAAAAATAAGCCGGTCCCCTTCATCACCGTATTTACCAAGCAGCGTTTTTGAATTCTCAAAACTTGGGGTTTCTATTGGAGAGAAAGCATAAAGCTGAAACTGCTCCTTAATGATATTGATAATATAGTTTCGTTTTGCCACTTCGGCAGAATCAAAATCTCTGGTCCCTTTTGGTATGCTTGGCTTTTGTGCCATAATCTCTTGTATTTATGGATGGATAAAGGTTTCCAACTTTAAAACCTCACAAAAATATTATAAAATTCAGAGGCTTAAAGTAGGAATCTCATTTTTATAGTAACTTTATCATCATTTGATAGTCTTATAAACAAATAAAGATCTGAAGAACTTAATAATTGATGTTTCCATTAATCCGGGAGAATATTAGAATCGCCTTTGGCTCCATAAAAAGTCAACTCCTTCGTACCATTTTAACTGTTTTGATCATCGCCATCGGTATCATGGCGCTAGTAGGTATCTTAAGTGGTATTAATGCTCTGGAAAACACCATTTCAAGTGACTTCTCTTCAATGGGAGCCAACACTTTTAACATCCAGCGATACGAGCTCACGGTAAGAGTTCAAACAGGAAACAGAAGAAATCAAGAGCGGACAAAAATCAACCCTGTCATCAGTTTCAGAGATGCCAAGGAATTTATTGACACCTATAATTTTCCATCGGCCCGTACATCACTTTCCTTTTATGGCACCAACACAGCTGAAGTAAAACATGAAAACAAAAAGACCGATCCGGAAGTTGCAGTGATCGGCGCCAATGAGCACTATATTGGAAATTCAGGATTGGAATTAGACTCTGGCCGTGGTTTAAACGTTTTTGACTCCTCAAACAGTAATGCCGTTACTGTTATTGGCAGTGATCTGGCAAAAGCACTCTTTCCTGATGTCAATCCATTGAATAAGACCATCAGCATAAGAGGTTCTAAATTTAAAGTGATTGGTGTACTCACTTCCAAAGGCTCCACTTTTGGAAATAATCAGGATCTAATTGCCATCATTCCCTATCAAAAAGCCCGCTCCATTTTCACAAATCCATTTATAAATTATCGAATTAGTGTTAGGGTTGACAAAAGTGAAATGATGTCTGGTGCGCAGGACGAGGCTGTTATGACCTTCAGAAATATCAGGGCATTAAGTCCTCTGGAAGAAAATAATTTTGGTATTGTAAGAAGTGATGATCTGTTGCAACGGGTTGGTAGCATTACAGGCTACCTGTATGTTGCAGCCTGGATCATTAGCATCATAACAATCTTTGGTTCTACAATCGCTCTTATGAACATCATGCTAGTCTCTGTTACCGAGCGAACACGTGAAATAGGCGTAAGAAAAGCCCTGGGTGCTAAAAGGCGTACCATTGCTTTCCAGTTTTTTATTGAAACAGTCCTGGTGGGGCAGCTCGGCGCTATTGTGGGTATTCTTTTAGGAATCCTCATTGGCTGGGGCATTGCAGCTGGTTTCGAACTTACCTTCTCAACACCCTGGGTAGCAATGATCTGGGCTAGTTCTATTGCATTTATAGTTGCAGTGATTTCAGGGCTTTACCCGGCAACAAAAGCGGCTAAACTCGATCCGATCGAATCGCTCAGATACGAATAAGGCCTCAGTGGATCAAATCATCAAAGTATTGATATAATTCCCCCTTGGTTATCACCGCTCCTTTTTTAATAAGTCTGAAAATATCGGCAGAGCGCTCCTCTTCGTAATTTTTTGTCGCGTCAAAAAACTCCACATCCTTATCCATCAAGTGCTGACGAAGCCAGTGATACCCATTTGCTGTAGTGAGATCGATCTCCTCATTTTTTACCACAATAGCAATGAGGGAAATAGAATTCTCCTCACAATGAAACAGGTGTATCTGATCCTTTGAAATATGCTCCAGGTAGTTCACTTTTTCTAGGACACCATGCCATACCAAATCACTAAATACGTCCAGTTCCTGTTCTGCCACTTTCGGCTTATTGGTTTTGATGTCATTCCATTCATCGGCCGTAATGGACTGAGATGCCAGAAAGTTGATGAACTCTTCATGCATCTCTTCAAACTGTTCTTTTGTTAGTCTTGCATATTTCATTTTATCTGTTCTTTAAAATCTGATATACTTCCAGCGGACGATCGGTAGCAATAAGATCCACCCCCATTTCTGCCCATTCACGGTACAAATGATCACCTCTGGCCTCTGCCCTCCTATCGAGATTCCCAAGGGTGCCTAATATTGCAAGTATATCGTCCTTGTGGAGTCGCTGATACAGTTCTGGTTGAGATAATCTGGTCCCGGTAAATGCCAGCATGTTCCTTGTTGGAATTTCAGAGTCCAGGAGCATATCGAGCTCAGTATTGTTTCGTGCAGAAACAGAGAGCATCATCTGTGGTGCTTTTTGAAAGACCTCCAGAGCCTGATCCAGTGAGTAGGTGATTATGATACAGTGATCCTCAGCTTTGGCTGACCTGATTTCCCCGATAAGCTTTTTGAGGGAGACATCTCTTTTTATATCAAGGGTTAAAACAACATCCTCTAGTTTTGCCCACTCCAAAACTTCCCTCAACAAGGGAATTTTAAAAGATGTTTTTATCCCGTAATCATCTACCAGATAAAGCTGTGAAAGTTCTTCAAGCGTCTTGTTTTTTAAAAGTCCGCTTCCATCGGTCGTGCGATCAACACTATTATCATGCATTAATACGAGAATACCGTCACGGGTCTGCGCTATATCAATTTCAAAAATAGCCTCCATTTGTTTATGGAGATACATCATGGTTTCCAGACAGTTTTCAGGATAGTTTACCAATCCCTTTCCACCTCTGTGGATGCTAATATTGGGTACGTTTTGAGTATTGGAATACCTAAATTCATTGAGCAGATCGGATTCCTCCACTGGCATACAGCTTAAAAAGCTGATCAAAACAACATAAAATAAGCTGCTTACTCTTAGTTTCATTAAGAAAAACTTTTATTGTTGAACTTATTCCTCTCCGTGTCTTACCTCATCAAAAGGCTTGTTTTTATTCTTTCTAAAGTCAAAACTTCCATAGAAAAACAAACGAAGTGTATGGTTTAAATTGTAGGTATTTCCAACAGCCAGTTGCTGATAAACCATCATGTAACCCAGATCAAACTTCCACTGTTCACTCAGTTTATGCTTAATACCAATGGTTAATCTGTTCTGGTTGAATGTATTGTACACTACTTCCTCACCGAAGTTCAGATGTATTTCATCAGCCAGTAAAAATTCCGTCTTTCCTCCTTTTTTAAATGGAAAACCTACACTGACCAGGAATCTAAGTCTGTTAATATAAAAATCATCCTTTAAAGAGGTGCCATCCACTACATTATTAAAAAAGCGTTGCTCGAGTCTGAGCCTAAACAAAGCATTTAGATTTTCGTAGCGCTGGGAAATACTAAACTGCTGATAGATCCTGTTCTCATTTTGAAAGGCATCCCAATTACCCTGTGTGGTGAGCCATAGATGGGCATAACCTCCAGCTACTCTTAAATTAGGTTTGATATAATACTGCCCCCCAACCCTTAGGAAATAAAAATTTGGATCTGCCATAAAATTCGTTCTCCTGATATGGATGTCGTTAAGTACAGCCCATCGTTCCGCTACACGGAAAAGGTTATTAGTGGATATCCAGAATTGTGCATTTTCATTAATTACTTTTTCAGGCAATTCCTGGGCCCTTGAGAAATTAAAACTAAAGGTAAAAAGCAATATCGCTGATAGTATATTGAAGAATTTCACATCAATAATATTAGGTTAGCAAAGGTAAAAATTAGCACCGGCTATCTGTTATATAAAAAATAAATAAGAATAAAAAAACCACCCATTACGGGTGGTTTTCTTATTAATTACTGTAAAATCTTATTGCTCCGCAATGACCTCGAATGGAAGTTCAACTGTCACCTCTCTGTGAAGTCTAATAGTAGCGTCGTACTTGCCTAAGCGTTTTACATTTCCTCCACTTACCAGGATGAATTTTTTATCAACTTCATGACCCTCTTTTTGAAGAGCGTTGGCCACATCTATATTATTAACTGAGCCAAAGAGCTTATCACCTGCTCCAACTTTAGATGTAATCTTGATCTCAAGCGCTTCTAAAGCTTCAGCCATCTTTTTAGCATCCTCAATAATCTTCTTTTCCTTGTATGCACGCTGTCTAAGATTCTCAGCCAATACTTTCTTAGCCGATGGTGTAGCAAGCACTGCATGCCCTTGAGGAATCAGATAGTTTCTACCATAACCGTTCTTTACCGTTACAATATCGTCTTTAAACCCAAGGTTCTCTACGTCTTGTTTTAATATAAGTTCCATAGTTATGATATTTTATTTTAACAAATCAGCTACATAAGGCATCAACGCAAGGTGACGAGCACGCTTCACGGCAACAGATACCTTTCTTTGGTATTTCAGAGAAGTCCCTGTAAGACGTCTTGGTAATAATTTACCCTGTTCGTTTACAAATTTCAATAAAAAATCAGGGTCCTTATAGTCAATATATTTTATTCCAGACTTCTTAAAACGACAATACTTCTTTTGCTTGGTAGTTTCAATATTTAAAGGAGTCAGATATCTGATCTCACCACCTTTTTTTCCTTTTGCTTGTTGTTCTATGGATGACATAATTACGCTTTTTGTTTATTTCTTTCTCTTCTCTTTTCAGCCCAAGCAATAGCATGCTTGTCCAACTTTACAGTTAGGTAGCGCATAAAACGCTCATCACGTCTAAATTCCAATTCTAATGGAGCAATGGCTTCACCGGGAACAGTGTATTCAAACAAATGGTAAAAACCACTTTTCTTGTTCTGTATTGGATAGGCTAACTTTTTTAGCCCCCAATCTTCTTTGGCAATCATCTTGGCACCACGAGAAACGAGAAAATCCTCATATTTCTTTACTGTTTCCTTTATCTGTTCTTCAGATAAAACGGGATTCAAGATGAAAACAGTTTCATAATGATTCATAAAAAATTATTTTTTGTTTATAAAAGCGGGTGCAAAAGTAATTATTATTTGTAAGTCTTACAATAAATTAGCGCTTTATTTAGAGGTAAAGGCCCGTGCATCTTACTGTATGAATTTTCTAAATTTCCAACATATTTTTTACAGTTTGTCGGTGTTTTTTGGTTTTTATCCGAATTTTTTGTAACATTGTCGAATATCTTAACCTAAAAATGAAATGTTATGACTTTAAACTGTGTCGTAGTTGATGACTCTGCCATCCAGCGCCTCTCGATCGTAAAATTAATTGAAAATCACCCCTCTCTTAATTTAATTGCCGAATACAACAGCGCTTTAGAAACAAAAAATGGCCTGAATACACACAAGGTAGACCTGATCTTCCTGGATATTGAGATGCCTGTACTGAACGGTTTTGAACTATTAGATGTCCTCAACAACAAGCCCCAAATTATTTTCGTAACCGGTAAAACAGAATACGCTTTCAAAGCGTTTAATTATGATGCTACCGATTACTTACAAAAACCCATCACCAGAGAACGTTTTAATACGGCTGTTGAAAAGGCCATTGAACAGCATAAATTAAAACTTGATTTCAATGATGCAGACGGCGAGCACATTTTCGTAAAAAGCAACCTTAAAAAGCGTAAAGTATACATTAGAGACATTAAATGGATCGAAGCACTTGGCGATTATGTGAAAGTTGTAACTGAAGAAAACAGCCTGGTGGTCCTCTCTACAATGAAAGCGTTTGAAAAGGAATTACCCGAAGGTAAATTTTTAAGAATTCATAAATCTTACATTGTCAACCTCGATAAAATCGACAGATTTAATAGTAAGAATGTTGAAGTTGGCGCTTACGAAATTCCATTAAGTCGCAACAAGAAAACCCAACTTGTAGACGCCTTAAACAACATGTAAGGAATTGCGTCAGTAACTGTCAACATTTATAACAATACGCACAGCCCTAAAATCTTTAATTCCCAAGAAGCTATTCTCAATTTTTTGAATAGCTTCTTTTGTTTTGGTTAAAGACTGAGCAGGTGCGATTTTTATCAGGATATTTTTATGATATTGGTTGCGTATTCGCGCAATTGGAGGAAATTCCGGACCTAAGACCCCCGTTCTTAAGGCATTTTTTAGAGCCCTGGCAAACCAATCCGACGCCTTATTGACTCGCTCAATTTGCCGATGTCTCAAACTTATTTTAACAATGCGATAAATCGGTGGATAATGAAACTGATATCGGTCTTCCAATTGTTGTTTATACATAGTATCATAGTCATTGGAGGATACCTGTTGCAAAATACTGTGATAAGGATTAAAGGTTTGAATAATCACCTTTCCCCGTACATCGGTTCTCCCTGATCGACCGGCTACTTGAGAAAGCAACTGAAAACAGCGTTCATGGGATCGGAAATCCGGAAAGTTCAGAAGACCATCTGCATTAAGCACCCCAACTAATTTCACATCTCTAAAATCCAGTCCTTTTGTAACCATTTGAGTCCCTACCAGAATATCTATATCCTTGTCCTCAAACTGTTCAATGATCCGGTCAAAACTATATTTGCCTCGTGTGGTATCCAGATCCATGCGGGCAATTCTGTGATTGGGAAATAAAGTTTTGGCCTCCTCTTCCACCTGCTCAGTACCGAAACCTTTGGTATCAAGACTCGTATTACCACAGGCCTCACAATTGCTCATGACAGGCCTGTTAAACCCACAATAGTGGCAGCGCAATTGGTTCTTGTACTGATGGTAAGTGAGACTTACATCACAGTTAGGGCATTGAGGCGAGTGACCGCAGGTGTGGCATTCAATGATTGGAGAAAACCCTCTTCTGTTTTGAAATAAAATAACTTGAAAACGCTGGTCCAGTGCCTCCTGAATTTCCTGTATCAGTCGATCGCTAAAATGGCCCGTCATTCTTTTGCGCTTGTATTTATCTGAAAGGTCTACCAACTCCATTTCTGGCATCAGGACATTGTTAAAACGCTCTTTTAATGCAGTGTAATGGTATTTGTTATTCTGCGCATTATAATAACTTTCCAGACTGGGTGTGGCAGACCCCAGTAAGATTTTTGCTCCGAACATCTTTCCTAATACGATTGCCGTATCCCGTGCATGGTAACGGGGGGCTGGATCAAATTGCTTGTAGGACACTTCATGTTCCTCATCCACGATGATAAGATCAAGATGTGCCCATGGTAAAAAAATCGCCGAACGAGCACCGATGACCACCGTTCCTTCTTCTCTGTTTTCGAGTAAATTCTGCCATACCTCTACCCGTTCGTTTAAAGAATATTTAGAATGAAAAACGAGTACTTGCTTTCCAAATCTTTTCTCTAGCCTTTTGACTAGTTGAGTGGTGAGCGCTATTTCAGGCACTAGGTAAAGTACCTGCTTTGAATTTTCAAGACTTTCCTCTATGAGTCTGATGTATATCTCTGTTTTTCCGGAAGAGGTAACCCCATGCAGGAGGTTTATTTTCCCTTCTTCCATTCCCGATTTTACAGATGTTAAGGCTGCCGTTTGATTTGGATTAAGGTTGACCTCCACCGATTCATCCTTTTCACCATGAACTATTCTCGAATGTTCCAGAAACAGTTCTTCAATCACAACTTTGTCGATGAGCGCTTTTATCACAGCACTGCTGGAGCCAGATGTTTCTATTAAGGTTTTGACTTTCACAGGGCGTCTGTCTCCTTGCAACTGAAATAAGGTCAACACTGCTTCCCTTTGTTTAGGGGCTTGTGACAACAATTCCAGAAGTTCTTTCAATTGGTGCTCTGATCTGTAGCTGTGGTGAAGCTGAACATACCTCACTAGTTTAGGTTTGTACTTCTCGCGAAGTTGCTCCTGAACGTTCACAAGGCCTTTATCGACCAATTTACTAATAAGGGGCAGTACTTGTTTTTTGTTCAGAATATCTGCAACTTCCTCAATAGATAATTGCGATTGATATCCCAAAGCTTCGTAAATCAGATATTCGTTATCCGACAAATGATCCGTATCTGCTGAAGGGGATTCTGATTTGATCAATACAGTTTCACTGCTCAATAATAGCCCTCCGGGAATTGCTGCACGCATGACCTCTCCCAACGAGCACATGTAATAGTCACTGATCCATTGCCATAGACGCAACTGCGAATCGTAAACCACAGGGCCATCGTCCAGAATCGAGTAAATTGGCTTGGCTTCATAGGCCGTTGGCGATTTCCCATGAATTTTAAAGACAATTCCAGTATACAACTTCGATTTTCCAAAGGGTACGGCTACCCTGAACCCTTTATGAAGTTCATTTGCCTGCTCTTCGTCGAGAGTATATGTGAATAGCCGCTTAAGAGGTAGCGGTAAAATAACATCTGCAAAATACAGCATCAGTCCATCCGCTCCCAATACTGGGTCTTATAGAAAAATGCCACATATCCCCTCACCTGCAGTTTACCGGGTTCTTCTAGTTTTAATCGGCAGGTATAGGTTTTACCGGAAGAAGGGTTCACAATGGTACCGTTCTCATAGACCTCGTCATCTTTTTCCATGTTATTGATGATCGTCATACCAAGAATTGGCTTGTCCTTTAGCTCTCCTTCACATTTAGAGCATACAGAATTGACCTTTTCCTCGTTTAGGATTTCTACAATATCCCCATAGACCTTACCGTCCTTTTCGTAGATTTCTACTATTGACTTTGGTTCGCCCGTTTCATCGTCAATTGTCCGCCATTTTCCTAAGATTTCCTGAGCTAAGGATAGCTGTGAAATAAAAAGGATGCCTATCAAAAAAATAGTTTTATTCATTGTCTGTCTGGTGTTTTTGATGTAGTGACCTTAAAGTAGCATTAAGCTCATAACCGAGTAATAAAATATTTGAATTCAACCATAAATATAACAGAAGTATTAGTAAAGCACCAATGGAGCCATAGAGCTCATTGTACTTTGCTATGGACTCCACATATACGCCGAATAAATAAGACGTAAGGATGATCAATAAAGTAGTGAGCAGAGCCCCAACTGAAAAGAAGCGGGTTTGCCTTCCCTCTTTGGTCCCAAAATAATAAAGCGTAGCTGTGCCCAGATAAACCATTACAATAAAAAACAAGTACTTGATCGCCAGAATCCAAAAAACCCCGGCACCATTGGTAGAAATATCCTGATGACTGATACTTCTGTAAATTGGACTTAACACATAAATCTGAACATATCCGGTAACCGCTACTGTAAGGATGATCAGGAAAACAAGGATCAAGGAAATGCCGAGGGCATATAAATACTGCTGCAGGACATTGCGTGTGAGTTGCTCGTGGTAGGAGGTCTCAAAACCAGAAAAAACTGCATTTACCCCATTCGCCATTAAAAACAATGATAAAAAGAATATGGTCGAAATCAGTCCGGCACCTCTGTTTTTATTAATATTTTCGAAGATGTTCTGAAAAAAAAACTCCGAGGTCTGCGGTGGCAGTATTGAATTCAAAAAGTCCAGAAAATCCGTTTGAAAATTATCAATCGGGATATACGGAATGAGAATAATGACAAAAAGAAGAAATGGAAAAATAGCCGTAAAGAAGTTAAAGGCAATAGCACTGGCTCTTGTCGTCAAAGCACCCTCTACAATTCCGACGGTGTAAAGTTCCAGAAGATCATAGACGGATAGTCCTTCAAAACCCGGTAATTTGATGGATTTAAAAAAACGTACCAGAACATTGATGACGGGAATCCTATCCAGTTTATCTTCTAACTCCTTCGACATAACTACTGAACAGCCTTTAAACTTAGATCCATATTGTAAACTGAATGGGTCAGCGCCCCTGAGGAAATATAATCTACACCACACTCGGCATAAGCTCTAAGCGTTTGTTCATTGATACCTCCTGAAGATTCGGTAAAGCACCTACTACCAATTCGCCGTACCGCTTCTCTGGTGTCTTCAAAATTGAAATTATCAATAAGGATGCGATATACCCCATCAGACTTAAGGATCTCATCGATCTCTTCAAGATTCCGAGCCTCGACAATGATCTTAAGGTCAAGCTGGTTTTCTTTGAGATATGTCTTGGTTTTATGAATGGCCTCGGTGATCCCTCCGGCAAAATCTATGTGGTTGTCCTTGAGCATGATCATATCGTACAAAGCAAATCGATGGTTCTCACCCCCACCAATTTTCACAGCCCATTTTTCAAGGGCCCGGATACCGGGAGTGGTTTTACGCGTATCGAGAATTTTGGTCTGGGTTCCTTCTAGCAGTTTTACAAATGAATTGGTTTTAGTAGCAATGGCACTCATTCGTTGCATAGCATTTAACACCAACCGCTCTGCCTTTAAAATCGATTGTGATGGTCCCATTACGTAAAAAACAATATCTCCGTGTGACACAGCACTTCCATCACTCATTAGTACCTCCACGTTCATTTCGGGATCCACCTGTTGAAAGACCATCTGTGCAAAATCCACACCGGCGATAATCCCTTCGTCCTTTACGAGTAATTTGGCTTTCCCTCGGGCTTCCCTGGGAATACAGGCCAGGGAACTGTGATCGCCTTCGCCGATATCTTCGCGAATAGCGTTTGTGATGATCAATTCTAGTTCCTTTTGGAAATGTTTCTCGGAAATCATTGCATTAATTTTAGGTAAAAATAGGAATTGCCTTAGTCTTTTTCCTAGTCAATTCGCAAAAAGCCCTGTTTAAAAATAAATACTAGCTTTGATACTTTAAGCAAAACTCACATGAAAATTGTTCTGCTCACTATTGGCAAAACCGATCACAAAGAGCTCGAAGCCCTTGTTGCCATCTATACAAAACGACTCAACCATTATATAGGCTTTAGGATGGAAGTGATTCCTGATCTGAAAAAGCAAAAAAGCCTTTCTGAACAGGAACAAAAACAAAAAGAAGGAGAACTAATTCTAAGTAAAATAAGTCACCAGGACACCCTTATATTGCTCGATGAAAAAGGCGATCAATACAGCTCCGTTCAATTTGCTAAGTATCTGCAAAAGCACATGAACTCAGGCATTAAAAAACTGGTGTTTGTCATTGGAGGGCCCTATGGATTTTCGGAAGCCGTTTATGATCGAGCTAATGGAAAAGTGAGTTTGTCTAAAATGACCTTTTCTCACCAAATGGTTCGGTTATTCTGTATCGAGCAAATATATAGAGGGTTTACTATTTTAAGGAATGAACCCTATCACCATAGATAAATAGTAAACCCTCTAAAAATTTTGCGTCGGAAGGTTTTAATACGTTTTAAAAACTTTCTTACGCTTTTTCAATTGACGGTTCAAATCACTGATCGTCTCAGTTACGGCCAGCTCGTAATTACGCTCATTGGAAGTGGCATAAATCCTCGGACCGGGGAGACTTAATTCTATATTACAGATCTTTCCTGCTTCGTGGTCTTTATCATCGTGTTTGATGTACACCTGCGCCGAAATTAAAAAATCAAACTTGTTGGCAAGTTTCTGAAGTTTTTCTTCGGCAAAGCTGGAAAGCGTTGGACTTACGTCGGTATTCACATATTGAAAATTCACTGTCATAATTTCACTCAATTAATATTTAATGATACTCTAAGATACGTTTTTAAGGCTGTAAGCTGACTGATTTTTGTCATAAAATTACCAGTTGATGGATCCTATTTTCATCAATCTATAAAGGTTTTTTGATTTCTGGACAGTTGCAATGGGCAGTCAGACCTATTTAAATACAGGTTCTGAATCAGGGTAATGAACCCGTAACCCTCCAGATAGTGCCTGGAATTTGGTGTGTGAAAATAAACCGGGGCTTCTTTTATGCCGGAACGGTTCAGTTCAATAGTATATCTGTACCCATCCAATACAACTCTAGACGTTGTTGAAGTGTAATAAGAACGTTTTGAGGCCATTCTTAAACGGTCCCAATTAGCAACTATCTAATCAATTTTTTCGAGTCTTTGGTTCCGTCGATCGAAAACCACCGAATCATATTTAAAACGTTTGTATTTAGAAAAAAGTTCAAAAGCTTCTTCTTTATGGCCTTTTTTCATAAATTCCATCAGTTTAACACCATCTGCATCACTTATTTTATCAACACCATCTGGTATCTTCACAAGAATCTTGTAATCCACGTCAGACCATTTTGAAAAGTGCAACCACTAGACTGGTTTAGATGTTGTTTTCTTGATGTAAATTTCATAAAGAGGTTCGTTAGAACCAGCCTTCAGAAAAAAACATATAGTAATAATTAACTTTTTCATGTTCAACCTTCCAAATTACACTTTTCAGGTATAATTATCCTCCGGTACCGGGTTTTCATCTCCCTCAGTTCAAGACTGCTGTTAGTGGTGAAATTTCTAATAAGAACAGGAACACCTCGCTTCACAAATTCACTGGCTTCATAGTATTCAAAGCGAGTAGGCCATCTGAAGGGTGGAACGTGCTCAACTGACCCATCCATCACATAGACGACTTTATGAGGTTTCTTTTTTCGCCTTCCTTTTCTATTGGTCTGAAACAACTCCACCAAAGTGTAAGACTGATCTGCTATGATGGTGTCCCTTCTCATATGGCCTAATCTCAAATGATCATCTGAATAATTCCAACTCCATTTTCTGATACCCGAACAATCAAGAACCAGATCATCTCCTTTGTTGAAAAGGTTTTTATCAACAGAAACATAGGCATTTAAAACTTGGTCTTGAAAAAACTCTAATCGATATTCTGTAGCAGTAAAATTGAGAATTGTTGCTGCATACGAGCTATCATTAGAGTTGGTAAGCACTGAAATGACCTTGTTTTTACTACTATCCGAATGATTGATCTGTTCGTAAATAAGGTGCCTGTCAAAATGGTAAACCCGTTGTGCGATTAAATTAGAAGAAACGAATAGCGTAATAAATAGCAGGTATTTAGAGATAATCACTAAATTCATTTAACTAATCATAACGTATTTAAACAAATCAACCGGATCAACTTGAGGAATTTTTTCGAAACACTTAGGCTTTCACTTCTTTTTGAAAGGTTTGAAAGACACCTCGGCAGTCGTCGGTTCTTTGGTATCAAAATAGATCTCAAGTCCCGGTTTTAAATAAAACTCTTTGGTCTCTCCAACGGGCACAGGAACCTCGGCCAGTATTTTTCCCGCTTGCTGAACACGTACAGAAAAAGCATTCTTCCCGGCGTTGTAAACCACAGCCATACTGGGGATATCCTTATAGGGATTGATGGCTCCATCCTGTCCGGGACCCTTGCCTGTAATGGCCATACTTTGTTGAGACTCCAATTCTATCACCTGTTGTGCAACCGCTGAGGTTTGAACAATTAAAACAGCCAGCAGAATATTGAAAATATGCTTCATTGTCTTCGTTTTTGAATTTGTAAAATACGATTAAAATGGCAGGTATTCAACCAGTAAATGAACTATTATACCCCGTCATAAAATGGATTATAATTATTTTCGCTCCTGGAAACAATGAAACTCAGATGAGAGCGCTTAAATTCTTTTTTTTAGTAATTCCTTGTTTTGCCCTGGCACAGTTGAATGAAAGCGATTCGTTAAAGACCAAGGCCAGTCTCGCCTTAACCGGTTTTTGGCAAGATGGGAACGTTGAAACGTTGATCTTCAGGACCAAATTGGATGTTAGTACCGCCCTGTGGGGTAACACAGTGTTTAAAACACAAAATTCCTATGTTTATCAGGCTTTTGGTGGTGACAAGGCAGATGAGGACATCCTGAGTTTAAACTTTCTGTACTTCAATCCCAAACGGAAACTTTACCCTCTCTTACTCGGTTTTGTCAGTTCTAACTTTCGTCGGGAGATCGATGCGCGTTACCTTCTTGGAGGTGGTGTCTCTTACCAGCCATACGACCAGAATAATAATTGGTTAAAATTTTCATTGACCACAGAGTTTGAACACACAAATTTTAACCTGAGTAACTTTAATTTTGACGAATACGACGGAAATTCCCGCATTGATACCTGGCGCGCCACCATCTGGATGAACGGAAAGTATTACCTTTTTAAAAAGCACATGATCCTTACTCACGAAATGTACTTTCAACCTTCACTGCTGGATAGTAATAATTTTAGGTGGAGCGCCGATGTTGGTATGGAGTTTCCCATATGGAAGTATCTCAACTTTAAGATCAATTACCTCCGCAGCTCGGAACGCATTGTGATTGAAGGGCAGAAACAGGATGATCAGTTTCTCACCTTTGGGTTTACACTCAAGAGCTACGATGAACAACCAAAGAAGTAAAACTCATCGAAAATAGTATTTTTTGGGTCAGCATCAGGGTGTGCAATGAAATGGTACCTAAGCTCAAGGGATATACTGGCTAACTCTATAAAATACAAATCCGGCTCCACAAAGAATTACCAAAAGAAGTAATACTGGATAAATGTAACTTGAAACCTTCCATCTTATCATACTCGAAATCAGGCACATCCGCCTAACAAATTGAGCCAAATAATTTGGTGCCAAGGATAGAAATCGTTTAATTTACCCCATCAAATCTATCATTATGAAAAAACTTGGGTACTTATTCTTTGTTTTAGCAATAATGCTTTCCTGCAGTACGAAGCGTCAGGTTGCCAAAGCTGTGAATTCGGGTAATTACAACTCCGCCATCAGCGACGCCGTTGATAAATTGCGTAAAAACAAAACGTCGCGCCGCAGTGAAGAGCTGATTCTCCTGCTTGAAGATGCCTATTACAAAGCCAATTCCAGAGACCTCAATACCATTTCGGGACTAAAAGCCAGTAAAAACCCTGAGTATTACAGACGTATTTATGAAACTTATGTAGGATTGGATCGGCGACAGGCACTCATTAAGCCCTTATTACCATTAGTTGTGGATGGTAATGAAATAGCATTCAAATTCAAGAATTACAACAAACAGATCGCAACCTATAGTGACAAGACAGCGGCTCATTTATATGAGGAAGCGCTGGAACTTCTTCGGTATGAAGACAAAGCAACCATACGAGAGGCCTATGACACATTAGACTACATTGAGGGTATCAATCCAAATTACAGAGATACTCGTAACCTGCTCAACGAAGCCCATGCCAGAGGCATGGCTCATGTGGTCGTAACAATTGAAAATGCAACAGCTCAAGTCATTCCTGCGGCGCTGGAAGAGGCGCTTCTCGATTTCAACACCTATGGATTGGATCAGTTCTGGACCACCTTTCACAACCAAAATGACTCGCGAACCAATTATGATTTTGCCATGCAACTGCAATTACAACAGATCACTATGTCTCCCGAACAAGTAAAAGAACGTGAACTGGTTAGGGAACGACGTGTGCAGGATGGTTGGGAGTATGTGCTGGACCGTAATGGAAATGTGAGAAAAGATAGTCTGGGTAACGATATCAAAAGAGATAAATTTGCCGACGTTGAAGCCCTGGTGCTTGAAGTACAGCAGTTTAAATCCTCCCAGATCATTGGACAAGTGGTAATTGTTGATACACAAACCAATGAACTGATCGAGCAATTTCCCCTGGAGAGTGGATTTGTGTTTGAGAATATTTTCGCCACCTTTACTGGAGATGAACGCGCACTCATCGAAGAAGATATTGCTTTAGCGCAGGGAGCAGCAGTACCTTTTCCTACTAATGAACAAATGATCTTTGATGCAGGACAGGATTTGAAATTACAACTAAAAGGCATCTTAAGGCAGATAAGACTATGACCTAAAGCTATTGGTTCAATACCCTGGATGGATCCTTATTTCTGACCTCTTCTTGAGATCCGGAAACTGATTTTTTGATCTTAAGGTCTCATCTTTAGTGAGCAGTTTCAGAAAACTCTCTGAATGTCGAGTGGTATTGGTCTGTTCTTTGAACGTTACAAAAGTTCCCCTTTCAGCATTGATCTGAACAATCCTTGTTTGACACGATCTAAAATAGCCCAAAACCCAGAGAAAATGTACCTTCGTCTTATGAAACTCGTTTTTGCCACCAATAATCAAAACAAGATAAAAGAGGTACAAGAGCTCATCCCAGCCCATATTCGGTTACTGAGTCTTAAGGATATTGGCTGCCATGAGGAGATCCCCGAAACTCAGGATACCATTGCAGGTAATGCCATTCAAAAGGCACAGTATATCAAAACTCAATACGGTTTTGATTGTTTCGCAGACGATACCGGTCTGGAGGTCACAGCTCTTGACGGTGCTCCCGGTATCTACTCTGCCCGTTATGCCGGTCCCCAAAGAAATGCAGAGGATAATATGCGGAAACTTCTAATGAATTTAAAACCATTTAGTGATCGCAGCGCCAGGTTCAAAACAGTGATTGCTCTTTTTCTAAACGGGCAACTCCATGAGTTCAGAGGTATCTGCAAGGGATCCATCACAACCGGTAAGGCCGGAGATCAAGGCTTTGGCTATGACCCCATTTTTAAACCTGATGGCTATGACCTTACTTTTGCACAAATGGATATGGGGTTAAAGAATAACATCGGGCACAGAGGGAAAGCTGTTCAGCAGTTAATTGAGTTTCTCAAAGAAGTTGACTTTTGACCGTTAACTGTTGACTTTTGATAATTGGATTAGCTATGAGCTGCAAAAGTATTCGGTCTTGCAAATAGTGTCTCTTATGTCGTATCTCATGTTTCTTGTTTCATGTCTCATATCTACTGTCTTATATCCTTTTTCTCATTTCTCATATTTCGTTTATTCAAAAAAACTCCTAAAAACCCTGCTACACTCAAAGTAATGTGTACCTTTGCGCCCTGAAAGTCAGAAAAGCTGACACAAATGCCTCAGGGTGAGGCCGTGCTTCTGGAAGTTTCAGTTAGTTATGTCGATACCTGCCAAAAGAACCTACCTCAAAGGTTGGCAAGGCAGGCGCTTCTTAAGGCACTTTACGAATAAGATCGATAAACTAAAACAGACTATGAATGCATTTGAAGCACTGGGGCTACAACACCCCTTTATTAAAGCTATTGAAGATTTAGGTTTTACAACTCCTAGTGAGGTCCAGGAAAAGGCTATTCCACTATTGTTAAATTCTGCTGATGATCTGGTTGCGCTCGCGCAAACAGGAACAGGCAAGACAGCCGCATTCGGTTTCCCGATGCTGCAAAACATTGACATTGACAGCCGTACGACTCAGGGATTGATCCTTTCTCCGACCAGAGAATTGTGTCTCCAGATCACTAATGAAATGAGCCTGTACGGAAAATATCTAAAAGGACTCAATGTAACTGCCATTTACGGAGGTGCCAGCATTACTGAGCAGGCTAATAAGGTGAAGAAAGGTGCTCAAATCATCGTGGCTACACCAGGAAGAATGAAAGACATGATCAGCCGACGACTGGTGGATATTTCAAAAATTGAGTATGCAGTACTTGATGAAGCAGATGAGATGCTGAACATGGGATTTTATGAGGATATTACAGAGATACTATCTCATACGCCACAGGATAAAAGCACCTGGCTTTTTTCTGCCACCATGCCTAAGGAAGTGGCTGCCATTGCCAAAAAATTTATGTATCAACCTCACGAGATAACAGTTGGACACAAGAACGTAGGCAGTGATCAGGTGAGTCATGAATACTATCTGGTAGGAAGCAGAGACCGCTATCCGGCACTAAAACGTCTGGCAGATGCCAATCCGGACATCTTCTCAGTGGTTTTCTGTCGTACCAAACGAGATACTCAAAAGATCGCAGAAAAACTTATTGAGGACGGCTACAATGCAGGTGCCTTACACGGGGACCTTAGTCAGAACCAGCGAGACATGGTGATGAAGTCCTTTAGGAACAAGCAAATACAAATGCTGGTGGCTACCGATGTTGCAGCCAGAGGAATTGATGTGGACGACATTACCCATGTGATCAATTACCAGCTTCCTGATGAAATCGAAACTTACACGCACCGTTCGGGGCGTACCGGGCGAGCCGGAAAAACCGGTATTTCAATGGTAATCATCACCAAGAGTGAGCAACGAAAGATTAAAGCCATTGAAAAAATTATTAAAAAATCCTTTACCCGGAAAGCACTTCCCGATGGAGATGAGATCTGCCGCGTACAACTCTTATCTCTGGCACACAAAATTCACGATACAGAGATCAATCACGATATCGATCAGTATCTCGGAGAACTGCAGGAGCTCTATGCCAATACCAGTAAAGAAGAGTTGATAAAAAAGATATTCTCTGTTGAGTTTACCCGTTTCAGAAATTACTACAAGGATGCTAAGGACCTGAATGCCTCTGCCAATAGTGGAGAGGTGAGTGCTAACGAGCAGTCGATCCGCTACTTTATTAATGTAGGGAAAAAGGATGGTTACGACTGGATGAGCCTCAAAGACTTCCTGCGTGCAGTATTGGAACTTGGTAAGGACGATGTATTCAAAGTAGAAGTAAAAGATAGTTTCTCCTTTTTTAATACTGATGAAAAGCAGGTAACCAAAGTTCTGGAGTTCTTTCAGGACTTCAAGTACAATGGGCGCTACGTAAATGTAGAGATCAGTGAAAACCCCGGAGGTAGCAAGAGAAAATCTAAGCGATCAGGTTGGAGCAGCCGCTCAGATTCTGGTAACGGAAAAGGAAGACGTTCTAAATCTTTAAGCCAAAGACCCAGACGATCGCGAAGACGCTGAACAGCTACTTTGCCATATCATCTTGTTAATTCTTGGCCAAATACGGTTTCTTTAAGGGCTTAAGTTGGTTAAGTTTAGTACCTTTACCAAGAATTGTGTTGAAATGAGAAATTACTGTTTTCTTTTTTTTCTGATCATTTCAGTTTTTGGTTTTGCACAAAACGATTCTACCAGCACCCGGGAACCTACTAGAGTCTACGGTAGAATTATTAGTACTACCACAAACGGTCCATTGGTTGATGTCAACATTGTCAATCTTAATCAGGTAATAGGAACCACTACAGATGACAATGGCCAGTTTAGTATCAGAGCCCAGGTAAATGACACCTTGCATCTCTCCTATTTAGGATATAAATCTTTAAAGGTGAGGGTAACCAACGACTGGATTAAATTTGGCAATACCGAAATAGAAATGACCGAGTTAGCACTTGCACTTGAAGAAGTGGTGGTAAACCAACTGCGATTAACTGGATATTTGGAAGTAGACATCCGCAACGTTCCTGAGAGCTCTAACAATCGATACCGCATATCGGGGTTACCCAATCAGGGTTATGAAGCAGGAAAACCCAATGGCGTAAATAAAGTCTTGAGTTCTATTTTTAATCCTGCCGATTTCCTCTATAAGATGTTTGGTAAAAAACCAAGGGCTATGGAAAAACTTAAAAAGATGAAGGAGGATGACGAGATCAGAAACCAGCTAGCCAAAAGGTATGACAGAGAGATGCTCATGGTGCTGCTACAAGTAGATAAATTTGATCTGGATGAAATTGTCAATCAGTGCAACTACTCCAGAGACTTTATTAATTCAGCAAACGATCTGCAAGTCCTTGATGCCATCAGTGAATGCTACGAAGAATACAGGGTTTTAAATCGAAATAATCCCCGTAACAAAACCGCGAAAAACAAAGCGTAAACTATACCTTATTGATTGGAGTGCAGAGCAACCCTATTACCTTCTGAATCGATGAATACTGCCATATAGCCATGTTCTTCAGATATTTGAGTTTTTGGCTGGTAGATCTGCCCACCGGCAGCTTCTACACGACTAAGCTCATTCTTAACATCGCTTGACATAAAGTAAACCAACGTACCTTCCTGACTGGGGATGTATGAATCCTGTTCAACAAGCGTTCCAGTTGCTCCATAGGCACCGTTATTATCAGGGAACCAGCCCATTTTAATACCGCCAAAGTTAACTTCGTTTATTTCAATGTCAAAAACCGTTTCATAAAAAGCCATGGCCCGCTTCATGTCATGAACCGGAATTTCAAACCATCCCACCATATATTGAAATTTTTAATTGTTATTACATGTTTTAAACCTCCTCGTGAAATCGTTTCACCAGTACTTTATGATTCTTAATGCTCTTCTTACACCAATCGAGATACTTCTGATTCTTTTCCTCTTCACTCAATCCCCATAGCACATCAGAACGTCTTAAATTGTAGGTGAGTTGTTGCAAAATAATGGCCGCCGATACCGAAATATTGAGGCTTTCAGTGAAACCAACCATTGGAATCTTAATAACCTTATCGGCATTAGACAAAACCCTATCAGATAATCCTTCAGTTTCCCTACCAAAAAAAATACAGGATTTTTGGCTGATGTCAAAACGTGATAAATCGGTCTCAATTCCATGCGGACTAGTAGCAACGATTTGATAACCAGAATCCTTCAGCTTTTTGAGACAGGCACTGGCAGAGTGATAGCGATGCACGTCCACCCATTTTTGAGCACCCATGGCTATTTCACGATCGATTTTCTTTACATTCACCTCTTCAATAATATGTACATCCTGTACCCCAAAAACATCACAGGATCTAATCACAGCACTGGTATTATGTAACTGATAAACATCCTCAATTGCCACTGTTAGATGTCTGGTGCGTTGAGACAATACCTCATCAAAACGCTCCTTCCTCTGATCAGTAAGGTAAGAGCGCAGAAACTCAAGAAGTTTGAGATCGACCATAAATCAAATTTAAGAAACTTGGGGGGATTCTACTTCGAGGAGTTTTGGAAACCAAACAGTATCTGTACCTTTACTTACATGAGAAAACGATTAGTAGTCCTGACGGGAGCAGGGATGAGTGCCGAAAGCGGTCTGAAGACCTTTAGAGACGAAAATGGGCTGTGGGAGGGCCACGATGTGACGAAAGTAGCTTCGCCCGAAGGATTTAGAAATAATCCGGAATTAGTCCTGGATTTCTACAATCAGCGACGACGACAGTTAAAGGAAACATCGCCAAATAAAGCACACCTTACGCTTGCAGCATTAGAATCAGATCTGGACGTACAGATCATCACACAAAATGTGGACAACCTCCACGAACGCGCCGGTAGCAGCCATGTCCTCCACCTTCATGGAGAATTGACCAAAGTAAGAAGTACAGGTAACCCCAATAATGTGAAAGAGTGGACGGGCGATCTTGTATTAGGTGATGTTTGCGAGCAAGGTCACCAACTTCGACCACATGTGGTCTGGTTTGGTGAAGACGTACCCATGATGTTCAGAGCAGTAGAATTGTGTACCCGGGCAGATTTGCTGCTCATTATTGGAACAAGTCTTCAGGTATATCCGGCAGCCGGTTTAATGCATTATGCTCCTGAAGGGATTCCTATATTCTACATCGACCCACGTCCTAACCTGAATAGTCACGGAAACTTGAAGGTCATCCCAAAAATTGCCTCTGAAGGCATTGAGGATTTTAAAGAATACCTAAAGAATAGTTAAGAACCCCCAGAGCCACCAAAATGGCGGGTTCAATCATCCGGGCTGAGTTTAAAGAATTCATTGACCGGCTTATTAAATAAAGCGGACATTTTTAAAGCAAGTACTGTAGATGGCACGTAGCGATTAGCCTCAATGGAATTGATGGTTTGCCGTGATACCCCAATCTTCCTGGCGAGATCCTCTTGGGTTAGATCCAAAATGGCTCGCTCCACCTTGATGGTATTCTCCATTATCGATAGCGTTTTAAAACATGATACGACATAAGCTGTACCAACAGCATAAACACTAGTATTCTGAAATCACCCAAGGTACCGATGGTCTCCTCCCCTTCATTCAAAATACTCCCCACACCAAACTCCACATAAGGCATTACCAGAGCATAGATCACTCCGGTGATAAATGCCCATGCATAGGATTGCATTCTCAATTGGGTGGTCATTTCGTCCTCCTCCTTGTCTTTGGTCAATGACATAATGAGCATTGATACTAAAAGTGATTTCTGTAAACCTTCTTTAATGTAAAGAGAATCGATACCAAATACCGCTTCACGAAATATTAGTAATAAAAATGACAAGCCGAACACTATAAGCCCAAAGATCATAAACTGACGCGGTAGCCTAAAATTAATGAGTTTCATTAAGCTCTTTTGTTCTTTCTGCATGTAATTCTGCGCACTCATAATTGACAAATAAATTTTATAATTAGTAATATAAACTTTACTATATGTCAAATATAGTTTACTTTTGTTACACAAAAAACACTTTTTTTACCTTATTTGTTTTTAGCCTCGATCCATTTACTCAGGTATCGCGAAGACAAAAGAGATTGCTGAAGAAAAAGCTGTCCTGTAAAATGTTGTTGGCGATGTTTTGGTAAATCCTTGTGAAGCATTTGCAATACCTCCTGAAGATCTGTTAAATACTCTGCTCTTTTAAATCTTACCTTAAGAACATTTTGAGCGTTCTCTCTGAAGCCTTGCCATAGATAAGGATCAGTGTAAAGCTTTCTGGACTTGTTCGCAAATGATACAGCATTGTCCTCAATAAATCCGGCAGGCTCCATAGTCCCAAAAAGCCCTTCGGCCGCAATCGTACTCATTACAGATGGGGTGCCGGTGTACATCGCATCAAAAATTTTTCCCTTTAATCCGGCTCCAAAGCGCAGCGGAGCCAGGCAAACCCTGTACCCAGGTAATATTTTGTAAATATCAGGAACTGCTCCCTTCACCAGAAAGCCTTCTTTTTCATTGTGCAGTTGTTTAGCTTTGGACTGATAAGCACCGTAAACGTGTAATTCTGCTTTCGGAAGGTCTCGTCTGATGAGGGGCCAGATCTCCTTCTTCAGAAAATGTAAGGCATCAGCATTGGGCCGGTGTAAATAATTACCCACAGTAACAAAATGCGACCGTTCATTGTATCCGGGGTTCACAATATTCTCAATTGCACCCTTTTCAATGACAAATGGAAGATACAGTAGTGCTGTTGATGGAAAATGAAATTCTTTAGAGAAAAGCTGCAGCTCTGCTTCCGAGATCACCAGTGTAAGATCCACCCGATACATCGCAACCAATTCTCGCTTGGTTACCTCATTATGAAGATGAGCCTTTTCGAGGGGCACTCCTTCTTTAAAGGCTAGTTCCCTGGCCTTTCTAAGGCCGTGAAAGTCTTCTGCGTCCAGAATGCGAATGGCCTGAGGAACCTGTTCTGCCACACGCCACCCAAACTGTTCTTCGGTGATGAAGCGGTCAAACATTACCACGTCAGGGTCCAGGTCATTGATAAACTGGTCGAAAGAGGGTTTATTAAGTTCTACAGACGCTACCTCTACACCAATTGATGTGAGGTCAAAGGACCGATCTGACCTCTGGGCGGTGCTGCAAAAAGTAACCCTGTACTCCAGGTCCTGAAACAAACGGATAAGCTGTAGCATTCGCCACCCCGCAGCTGAACTTGTTGGTTCAGGCCAAATAAGACCAATAATTAATAAGTGCTTGGGATCCACAAATGTTCTGTTCTAATTGGTTACTCTACGCTATTCAGGCTGTTCTCGAAATAGGTACTTGGTTCTGGCTCTACTGGCCCATGCTTGCACTCGAGCGATCTGCTCATCACTTAGTACAGCCTTTCCACGCATCCATGTATAACTGTCTAAGGGCTTATGACGTTCTTTGACCACCCTTGCCAATTCTTCCAATTTATCATCTTTCTTCTGCATGGAATAATTACCCCATTTTGATGCGTTTAACTCTTTTTTTCCTTGCCTTATGTGATTGTCTATCCAATAGTTGATAGGAGTGATTTTGCTGTACCAGGGGTAACGAGTAACCTCACTATGGCAATCAAAACAGGCTGTTCTAAACATCAACTTCAGCTCCTCAGATGCCTGGGTTTCCTCAAAAAAAGTATCCAAATTGTGTTTGGTTCCATGATTTTTAGGCGGTCTGAAAAATTGGGACACTGCAGCAATCATCAAAAGAAACACTGTGCTTTTTTTATTAATTGATCTCCTCATTTTTAATTACTTTCAACATCTAAAAGTAATAAATCAAGTGACAAGACAAGAGCTGGTGTCAGAGTTAGAGCAGGTGAATCATTCAAAAGCCAGGAGGGAGCACTACTCACAGCTCTTTATAAGCAACCCCCAAAACATTCCATTATTGCTGGATATTGCTTTTGACCCAGAAATAAAAAACTCTTTCAAGGCCTTCTGGGTGTTGGAATTTATGTGTGGTACTGACCTTAATTTGTTAACCCCTCATCTTGATCTTTTCACAAGCCACTTGCATGAGGTATCCCATGATTCAGCAAAGCGCCCGATGGCCAAGATCTGCGAAATGATTGCAATAAACTATTACAAGCAATCAGAGCAGTTGATTCAACAACAGTTGAAACCAATTCATCGTGAACGCATTATTGAAGCGTGTTTCGACTGGATGATCAGTGACGAAAAAGTAGCTGTTAAGGCCTATGCCATGAACGCGCTTTATCACTTCGGAACGGAATATGTCTGGATCCGTCAGGAACTTCAAATGCTCCTTGAAAAAGATTTTACAAGCCAAAGCCCTGCTTTTAAAGCTCGAGCACGTCATATACTCAAAGGACTAACGGGCCAATAAAAGACCATATCTGATGCAGAACTATGAGGTATTAGAAGCTTAATTGTTGCTTTTATATACTATCTTTGCCTCTTCTTAATTTACCAGATTATGAATCTTAATTCTCTCACAGCTATCTCGCCAATAGATGGTCGCTACCGAAGCAAAGTATCAGATTTAGAAAGGTTTTTTTCTGAGGAGGCACTTATTAGATACAGAGTATTGGTAGAGATTGAGTATTTTATTGCTCTCTGCGAAATTCCGTTACCGCAACTGAAGACAATTGATACTACAGTCTTTCCGGCTTTGAGAAAGATATATACTGATTTCTCCTTTGATGATGCACTGGCGGTCAAGGAGATCGAAAAAGTAACCAACCACGACGTTAAAGCTGTAGAATATTTTATTAAAGAAAAGTTTGATGATCTGGGTTTGTCTCAATACAAGGAGTTTATCCATTTTGGACTCACGTCTCAGGATATTAATAATACGGCCATCCCTCTTAGTTTAAAAGAGGCTCTTTTTGAAGTTTATCTACCTGTTTTGGAAGAGTTACGGCAAACACTTCAGAACCTAGCTTCCGAATGGGATTCTGTTCCCATGTTAGCACGAACGCATGGTCAGCCTGCCTCACCAACAATCCTGGGAAAAGAAATCAGAGTCTTTGTAACGAGAATAGACGAACAACTAAAGTCATTGAAAAGTACCCCGCATGCAGCAAAGTTTGGAGGTGCTACCGGAAATTACAATGCTCATCATGTCGCCTACCGATCTATTGACTGGAAAGCCTTTGGCACCCAATTCGTAGAAAACACCCTAGGCCTGAAACATTCCTTTCCAACAACACAGATCGAACACTACGATCATATGGCCGCATTGTTTGATGGTCTCAAACGTATCAATACAATACTCATTGATCTGGACCGAGACATATGGACTTATGTATCAATGGACTATTTTAAACAAAAAATAAAAAAAGGCGAGGTCGGAAGCTCAGCCATGCCTCATAAAGTGAATCCCATTGATTTTGAAAACAGTGAAGGAAATCTAGGAATGGCCAATGCTCTATATGAGTATCTGGCTGCAAAACTACCTGTTTCCAGATTGCAGCGCGACCTAACAGACAGCACAGTTTTACGAAATATCGGTGTTCCCTTTGCTCATACCATTATCGGTTTTAAATCCACCATTAAAGGACTGAACAAATTACTACTCAACCAAACGAAGCTACAGGATGATTTGTCACAAAATTGGGCAGTAGTTGCCGAGGCCATACAAACAATCCTCAGAAGAGAAGATTATCCCAATCCTTACGAAGCATTGAAGGGTTTAACCCGCACCAACACCACGATTAATGAGGCCTCCATAGCCTCTTTTATTGACGGACTGCAAGTAAATGAAAAGGTGAAGCAAGAGCTTAAAGCCATAAGCCCGGAAAACTATACCGGTATACAACAGTGAGGGCATCCTTAAATAAAATCCTTTTTCTAGCGACAGGGATCCTTTGTTTCAGTTTTATGGGCTTTGGAATTATTGGTATCCTTGATCTTTTTGTCGTCAAGGTAATTTTGATCTCTGCAGGGACCCTATTATTTTTAGGAATTTTATTCCAATTATTAAAAACAAAAAAGCCACCTCAAAACACTTAAGTCTTCTGCAATTAATCGGTCTGTTTACAACGCCCGATTTAAAGCAGAAAAGTTAAGACTTGAGATCGCTTTTAATTAAGCATATCTTTTGCCGAGCTTACTGAAAAAAGTCCATGAACTGCGCAATCTGATTGTCCTGCAGTCCAGATTGCTGAACACTGGTTACCAATTTTACAATTTGGTTGGCATTCATGTCATCTCCCAAAACACGAACAAGTGCAAAACCCTGTTCATTACTGTAGCCAAATAAGATTAGCTCGTCCAGTTTATCAGGGTCACCAAGAAATTTTACAACAAACTTACCATCCTTGGTACTTCCCCCTCGAAGCAACTCATCATACTTGGGGTCTTTAAGAATTGTTTTGACCGTTTCCACTTCGGTTTCAAACTGCCCTTTATTCTCATCGCTTATAATAAATGCCAGCATATTAAGCTTATCGATAGATTCATAAGCTTCAATTTCTTCCTCAGAGAGACTTTCCTCATCCAGCTCCAAAAAACTAGTTGGGATGTCAAGCGTGGTAAAACCCGGTTGAAGCTCATGGTCTACATAATAAGTCTGTAAGGTTTCACCCTGGTTGCAACCGGAGAGGGCTACAACCAAGGTGAACAGTAATGCTATAGAATTGATTGATTGAAATGTTTTCATTGTGAGAGTGTTTTTTATCCTTTTTTCTCTGCTTTTTTCAACTGATCACCTCCTGGAAGATCCATGCTGTTGGTTAACTTTGAGATCTCTCTAAGGTCTATATCGCCTGTTAAGGTCAATAGAACCGATTCAAACTCTCTCTTCTGACCATTAATCGTGATATCCTGATCCTTAGTCATTTCTTTAAGACCGTTCACAAACATTAAAAGTTCCTTCACATGGTTCTCATCTTTACCTTCTTTGACATAAAACTTTACTGTTTGTCCTCCATCCTTAATTCTCATTAACTCTTCAAGCTCTGAAGACTTTAAATACTTCTGAACGGTAGCATTCATATCGGCAGCAACTTTTTCATTATCGGTAGTAAAGACCTTGAGACCGGTGATCTTCTTGATCATTTCCATCATTTTCTGATCTTCAGGATCATCCATATCAATGTCAAAGCTGGCGATCATACTGAACATTTTTTGATTCACTATTACAGAGGCTACATCGGGCATATCTTCGTACTTATCAAAGATGCTCTGGGCAAATGTCACTACTGGTGCCATGATTAACGCTATGGCAATAATTGATTTTCTAAACATAATTCGTGTTGTTTTGTTCTTTTGTTTATTTGTTTTCATTTTTCGTACAGTTTAATTGTTTTTAAATATTCTATTCTTCGCTTTCGAAAACTCTTCCAGCATACTGGCTTGCGATAATCCTTCATTAAGGTTCTCAGAAACCAAAGCCAAAGAGTTTAATTCTTCCCTTCCTTTATTCATTCCGAGTGAAACAAGGCTCAGCGCTTCCATCGTTTGCTGATAAGCTAATCTCGCCTGTTCTTCCTCCTGAGCAGAAGGCCCCAATAATGTTCTGGGTAGAAAGATCCCCAGCATAAGAATGCTTACAGCTGCGACAGAAATCCATTGGTACAATAGTCTGCTTCTGGTTTTTAATGGAACGTCTTTGGTAAACTCTTCTTTTTGATTTGCAGCAAAATAGGAAAACATGGGACGGTAAGATTCTAAGTGTGGTGCAACTTCTTCCCTGAGAAAGTATTCGCGAAGCTGCTGCTCTTCCTTAAGCGTAGTCTCAGCATTTTCATATTTGGCTAAAAGCTTTTCTATATTGTTATTTAATGCCATAACGGTGTGTATTTGTCAATTGTTCTCTTATTGTTTTCCTTGCTCTGGATAGGGCTACTCTTATAGCTGTCTCCTTCATATCCAGCATTTTAGATATTTCATCAAATTCGTATTGTTCAATATCTCTCAGTTGAACGATCATTTTCTGCTGTTCTGGCAGTGTTTCCATAATTCGCTCTACCCAACTCAGGCTATCCCTAACTTCTACTTCCCTCTGGACCCCGACATTGTGATCCTGATAATTGCTATGGACAATCTTCAGATTCTGCGCCTGTTTCGATTTCAAACGGTCCAGGCAGAAGTTCTTGGTCATGGTCATAGAAAAGGCCTCAACATTTTTATACTTCTTAATACTATCTCTGTTTCGCCATAATTTCAAAAGTATTTCCTGAGTCGCGTCCTCGGCCTCCTGCTCCGAAACAAGTAACCGTTTTGCCAGTCTGAATACCTTATGCTTAAAGGGCATGATAATATTCACAAAATCTGACTGTGTCATTTTTATTGATTGATTGGTGTGCTCCTAAGAGCGGTCTTCATGGTTACGACGAACAAGGGAGAGCATTGTTACACAAAGTTTATTATTTTTTATGCTTATGGTACTTTTTAGGATCATCCAATTGATTGTCAAATAACTAAAGTTTTGTAAAGCGTCATTGAAAGCCCTATGGGCCCGTGATCTAATTTTTTAATTTAAGATAATTGTCAGTATTTTAGCAATTGGCTTGGTATTACCGAGCCGTTAATTAATTTAATAGCAATGATGAAACGATCTTATCTACTGATTGTAGGTTTATCCTGCCTGATTCTAAACAGCTGTTTTGAAGATCAGGATGACAACCTAATCTCGGCAAGTGAAATTAATGACTTTGTATGGAAAGGAATGAATGCCTTCTATTTATATAAGGACAATATTAATGATCTGGCCAATGACCGGTTTGAAACCAATGAAGAATACACAGACTATCTCAATAGTTTTGCCAATCCTGAGGCACTTTTTGAGACACTCGTCTATTTGCCGGATGATGTTGATGAATTCAGTGTTTTATTTCCAAACTATTTTGAACTCGAGCAGATCTTGCAGGGAACAAGTCTGAGCAACGGAATGGAGTTTGGTTTGTTCCGTTACCCGGATGGATCAGATAATGTATTTGGATTAGTGCGTTATATCCTGCCAAACACCAGTGCTGAGGAGAAAGGCGTTGCACGCGGAATGATCTTTACAGAGGTTGATGGCCAGCAACTGTCGCTGTCCAATTTTCAGGGCCTGCTCTTTGGAAGTAACACTACTTATACGATTTCACTCGCCAACTATCTCAATATGGGCACAGAGGATTCGGGGGATGATATGCTAGAGCCAACTGGTACTAGTTTTGAACTCACCAAAACAGCCTACACAGAAAATCCGATTCTTATTGATGATGTTATTGAACGTAATGGCATTAATATTGGGTACCTCATGTATAATGGATTTAGATCAAGC
>CAWZYX010000023.1:0-31561 GCA_963966315.1 uncultured Winogradskyella sp.
GAGGGACTCGAACCCACGACCTGCTGATTACAAATCAGCTGCTCTAGCCAGCTGAGCTATATCGGCCTTTTTCAACCCTTTATATGCTTAAATTTCAGCACAAAAAAGTCCGCTATTTCTAACGGACTGCAAATGTAGTGTTTTATTTTTTTATTCAAAATAATTTACAATAAATTTTGCTACATGTAAGATCGTAATTTCTGCTTGCGTTTTTTCAACTGTCTTTCCAACGATGAAGCTGCTACATCGGCGCCTTCTTCAAATGTTTTACATTGTTTTTTGACGACAAAACTATCACCCGGGACTTTGACCCTGGCTTCAAACACTTTGTTCTCTTTACCACTGGTATTTTCAATCTTCAAATACACATCGGACTGAATAATCTTATCGTAAAATAATTCAAGCTTATCCAGACGTTTCTGAATAAAATCGAGTAACTTCTGATCGGCCACAAAGTTTACTGATTGTGTGTTTACTTTCATTCGGCATTTTTTTGGTTAAACAATCAATTTTGGTTCCTTGGGTGAGACCTATCGTAGGCCTTTTTTAATTCTGCAATACTATTGTGCGTGTAAACCTGGGTTGAAGCCAGACTCGAGTGCCCTAGTAATTCTTTGACAGAATTAATATCCGCTCCTTCGTTAAGCAAATGTGTAGCAAAAGAATGTCTCAACACATGTGGGCTACATTTGAACTTACTGGAAACCTTACTAAAATACTTATTTATAATTCTGTAAACAAGCATTTCATAAACTTTAGCACCCTTATCCGTTAAAAATAATTCGCTGTAAGCATACTGATTGACTTCATCTCTTAGAGCTAAATAATTTTGGAGTTTTTCTACTAACGACGAAAGAATAGGAATTACTCGTTCTTTATTTCTTTTGCCCAGGACTTTTAAGGTGTTATTAGACCAATTGATATCCGATACCTTTAACGTTATTAATTCTGCTCTTCGCATACCGGTAGCATAAAAGAGCTCAACGATGAGATGGTCTCTCACAGAGGTATAATCCTCACCGTATGAAAGTTCTTCTAATACCAAATGCATTTCGGACTCTGAAAAAGGAATCTGTACATTTTTTTCAGTTTTTAAAGACTTGTGTTTTTTAAGAGGATTGGATGTTCGTTGTCCTATTTTAATCAAATACCTGTAAAAGGAATTAAGGCTTGAAATCTTTCTGTTAATGGTCCTGTTGGACATCTCGTTGTTTACTAGATTTACAATCCAAAGTCGAACATGACCGTACTCCACTTCCGTGAGATCTAACATCTCAGTATTGCTTAAAAATGTATGAAATGACTTTAAGTCTCTTAGGTATGCATTGACCGTATGGGGAGAATATTTTTTCTCCAACAATAAATAATCTTCAAATGCGGCTAGAGTATCCATTGCTTAAAGATAAATACTTTATACTGAAATGAACGCAAAAAAAATCCCACCATAGAGGTGGGATCAGGAATATTGTTCACACAGAGTTAGATCATTTCATTATCTCTTAAACCTTGTATATACTGAGCCTTTTGAATCTGAGATCTTCTAAGTACTGAAGGCTTGGTAAATTGCTTTCGTGTTTGGAGCTGCCTCTTCGTTCCTGTTTTGTCGAATTTACGCTTGTATCGCTTTAGCGCTCTATCTATATTTTCTCCTTCTTTTATCGGTATTATTAACATAGACCTTAACCTCCTTTCTTTTAGAATTTTGCGCGGCAAAGATAGCAACAAATTTTACTTGTACAATACTTTATTTAAAATTTAAGTTGCCGGCTTATATGCCTTATCTTCCAGAGTCATTTTAGCAATGATCTCTCTCAATATTTCTGAAGTCCCACCACCTATAGGCCCTAAACGACTATCGCGGAGCATTCTCGCCATAGGGTATTCTTCCATATAACCATATCCTCCTAAGAACTGAAGGCATTGGTAAATTACATCGTCTGCCATTTTAGTAGATTGTAGCTTAGACATTGTCGCCTCTTTAACAACGTAATCGCCCATGTCTAATCTTTTGGCAACATAGTAGTTGAACTGTTTACAGATTTCCATTTGCGTCTGACAATCAGCATAGGTGTGGCGCAAGGCCTGAAATTTGTTGATCGTTTTTCCAAATGCCGAACGATCGCTCATATATTGCTTAGCATATTCCAAGGCATACTCTGCTCTCGCATGTGCATTGATCCCCATGATAAGTCGCTCAAGCGCCAGATGCTGCATTAGATAGGGGAACCCTTGATTCTCTTCACCCATTAATTGAGAGACAGGAATTGTAACATTATCGAAAGCAATTTCTCCAGTATCTGAGGCTCTCCAACCTAACTTATCTAACTTCGTGGACGATATTCCGGGTGTATCCCGATCTACGATAAAAATACTGATTCCTTTATTACCAAGTTCAGGTGCCGTTTTTGCTGCCACAACCAAATAATCACTATACACACCATTAGTAATAAATGTCTTTGAACCGTTTATGACATAAGAATCGCCACGACGCTCTGCAGTTGTGCGCATACCGGCCACATCACTTCCCCCAAATGGTTCAGTAATACACAAACATCCTATGAGTTCACCAGAAATGCTCTGGGTTAGATATTTTTCTTTTATTGCATCACTTCCCTCTTTATTGACATGGGTCATAGCGAGGTATGCATGTGCCCAAATGGCTGCAGCGAAACCTCCGGAATTGATGCGCTGGAGTTCCTCCAAGAGTATAACAGTGTAAAATAAGCCAAGATCCAAACCGCCATAGGCTTCTGGATAGGCCAATCCAAAATAGCCCATTTCACCAAATTTGGTCCAGATAAACCTATCTATTTTTCCGCTTTTTTCCCATGTATCAATATGAGGAACAACTTCCTTAGCGAGGAAGTCTCTCAAACTTTGACGAAATAAATTGTGCTCTTCAGTAAAATATAAGTGTGCCATGATTTTGGGTCCATTTTCAGAATTGCAAATATAACCCAATCAAATTTATTTTATTCTCAGGAAAATCTTGAATTTTTGTTAATTCTTCAATACTATCAATACCTTCATGCAAGGTTCTGTATTCGATTATTTGGTATGCCAGTTCATAATCGATATAGGGAATGGTTACCAGTTCGTTGGAAGTAGCGCTATTGACCAATATCCTGTTGATCGTTCTTGGAGTTTTCACGTCGAATCGAGCTTTGATTCGGTCGATAACTTCTTCCTTTAAACCATATATTTCATACAATTCGACAAGGCTTGCAAAGCCACCGTCAAACCGATCTCGATACTCAATGATCCTCTTGGACAGTTTAGGCCCTACTCCATTTATCATTTGAAGTTGGGTCGAGGTGGCTGAATTGAGGTCTGTCTTTTGATCGTTGCTTAATACTCTGAGCTCTTTGTCATTGTTCTCAGAATACGAGTTGGATCTGCTTACCCAATCTGGAAACTTAAAAAAGGGAGCTATGCTGTCCAACCATTGATCAGAAACTCCTGTCACATTCTTAAATTCCTGGCGAGAATTGATCCATTGATCCTCAGCTCTGAATTTTTTAAGTGCATCTATTTGGTCTGGTGTCATCCCCAAACTATACCCTTTGAAGTCAGTGATAAAATTCGGATTAAAGGGAAAGAGCTGAACTTCCTTGCCAGTTGCTTCCTGCTGGAGTGAATCTACTTCCTTTCTCCATTGTATCACCTGCTCATCTTCAAACACCGGTACTGGCCTTGTGGCCTGATAGAACCACTTTGCCGTTGAAACAACAATGATTAGAAACACCAACAAAAAAATCCCATTTCGATCTTTCTTTGAAAAACTGAAATGAGATTTCATATGTTTTACACTTAAGTTCTACAGCATTTCGTTGAGATCATCTGCTCCTTCTTCCAAAGCCTCCTCTTTAACGTTAATGGCCTTGTAGTATTTATTGAGCTCTGTTTTGATAATTGGAGATAAAATAATCACACCAATTATATTGGGAACCACCATAGCAAAAATCATAGCATCTGAGAAGTCAATTACTGCACCCAGACTTATGGAGGCTCCAATAATCACAAAAAATAAGAACAGAATCTTATAGGCCAGATCGGAAGTCTTTCCCCTTCCAAACAAAAATACCCATCCCTGCATTCCGTAATAAGACCATGAAATCATGGTTGAAAAAGCAAACAGGATCACTGCAATGGTTAATACTATTGAGAAATGTGGAATAACCGAATCAAAAGCTGTCGCTGTAATTTCTACCCCTTCTTTAATTTCGACACCATACTCCATAAATGACCCGTCAAAGTTTGTAATAACAATTACCAATGCAGTCATTGTACATATCAGTACCGTATCTACGAAAGGTTCCAATAGAGCAACGATCCCTTCTGAGGCTGGGTATTTTGTGCGTACCGCTGAATGGGCGATAGCGGCTGACCCCACACCCGCTTCATTGGAAAAGGCCCCTCTTCTTATTCCCTGAATCATCACCCCAACAAGACCTCCAGCAATACCGAGCCCGGAAAAAGCACCTTTAAATATAAGGGCAAAGGCATCATCAATAAGTGAAAAGTTTGCTACGAGTATAATGATGGCTGCAAGGACATAAATACCAGCCATAAAAGGTACAATCTTCTCTGTAACCTTGGCAATTCTTTTTATTCCTCCAATAATGACAATTGCAACCAGAATGGCCATAACAATGCCAAAGTAAAGACCTGCATTTGAGCCTTCGAGGTCAAAGAGCTTAATGAATTGAGCTGCAGCCTGATTGGCCTGAAACATATTTCCACCGCCAAATGAACCTCCAATCACGAAGATGGCAAAAAGTACTGCAAGTACTTTTCCAAGGCCAGTCAATCCTTTTGCTCGAAGGCCTTTTGTTAGATAATACATCGGTCCTCCGTAAACAGTACCGTCTTCACCTACATCTCTATACTTAACCCCTAGAGTACATTCTGCAAATTTAGAAGCCATTCCAAGTAATCCTGCAAGGATCATCCAAAAAGTAGCTCCTGGTCCGCCAATGGAAAGTGCAACTGCCACACCTGCTATATTACCAAGACCCACTGTAGCAGATAAAGCCGCGGTGAGAGCTTGAAAATGAGAAACCTCACCATCTGCTCCTTCGTCTCTTATCGTCTCAATGATATCTTCTCCTTCGTTTAGGGTATGGTCTCCATACAAGGTATCGGCCCCATGCTTTTCAATGTCCTCGTATTTTCCACTTACAACTTTTATCGCAGTACTGAATCCGGTGACATTAATAAACTTAAAGTAGATCGTAAAAAACAAAGCACCTCCTACCAAGACAATGAGCACCCATGGTATTTTATAGGTGTCGCTAAATGGAATCTCATAAAAAATGGCCTCAACGAACCAACCTGTATAATCCTTAAAGACTGAGTCAATTCTTTCGGACAGGCTTTCCTGCCCATAATTTAGAAACGGTATAACAAGGGTCAGCAGGGAAAGGACATATTTCCTCATAAAGTTGTGATTAGTTAAATTTTGCTAGATTAATTTGAGCAAGAAAGGAAAAAAAAACGAGTTTTTAAAAGATGACAAGTTAAAATGGGTTAAAACTTAAAGGTCGTAAGTTGTGTTTAATTTTTCAATTTGTTCCGGTCTTCCAAGTACTATTATTTTGGAGTTTGGAACCAATTTTGTTTCTGCCTCAGGATTAACCACATATTCACCGTCGGCATTTTTAAATCCGATGACTGTACAACCCGTAATTCGTCTTAAATCCAGTTCTTTGATCGTTTTTACTTCTTTGGTATTATACAATTTTTCTATCGGCACTTCTTCAATATTGACGTTGTCACCACCAATGATGGAGAGGTTGTCAATGAACTCCACCAAATCTGGAACCACAACCAAAGATGCCATGTGATCACCACCAATATTATCCGGTAAGATCACATTGTTGGCGCCAGCCAGTTTCAGTTTATTGTACGAAGTCTCATGAGAGGCTCGACTTATTATGGTCATCTCTTTATTTATTTGCCTGGCCGACAATACCACAAACAAATTATCCGCATCATTTGGTAAGGCACAGATCAATGTTCGTGCTTTTTTAATTCCTGCTTGTATCAGAATTTCATCCTCATTCGCATTTCCATATACAAAAGGAATACCATCATCTTTAAACCGATCAATTACTTCCTTGTTTCTCTCAATAACAACAAAGGTCTTCTTGTAGGCCAATAACTTATTTGCAGCCTGTTTTCCATTTCTACCAAAACCACAAATAATGATGTGGTTGGTCATTGCTTCGATCTTCTTCTGCATATTGCGTTGTTTGATATCCTCATAATTATTCTTACTCAAAATATATTCTGTGATAATAGAAATGGCATAACCCACTATGACAATACTGGCCAAAATCAAAAATATGGTAAATATTTTGGATTCGGTATCCAAAGGATTTACCTCTGCAAATCCTACTGTGGTTACAGTGATTACAGTCATGTAGATGGCATTTACCCAGCTGTAGTCAGAAATATATCGGTAACCCAAAACCCCAATACATAGCAAAACACAAAGCATAGCAATTGCTGTGTAGAACTTTGATCTGAATAATTGTAAAAGAGGGTTTTGCATGGTTACAAATCAAATACTGAGGTGCGCTTTGTGTAAACAATATCCTTTATCCTTATCCAGAACGCCAGGAAAAGGTACAATGCAAAACCAAAACCAACCGTTACAAATGTCAGATACATAAATGTAATTCTCACAATTTTAGCTCTGATACCCAGACGATCAGCAATACGCTGGCATACGTAATAGCCCCTCTTCTGAAAGTATAAAAGTAACATGTAGAACCACTTCATTTATTTCTGCTGTAGTTTAGGTATGGCAATAATAGTTCAATTTAACCTCATTTCAAAGGAGTAACTGTGCTGCAACGGAACAGGAGAGACAGCGGTTTTTATTGCAATAGTTTGTTTTCAATTCAAGTAAGGCTTGGGAAATCATAGCATTTCCCGGAATAGTTTTAAGCTCCATGAATCTGTTTACAGTACGATTTTTTTCCATAGGTACCTGTTCAGCAAAGCTCAGTAAGCTAATAGCGTCTAGATTGCCCTTAAATCTTTGATAGGCATACCTGAGCGGAATCACTGTGTTGATAATGAGTAACTGAATGAATGATGGAGTCAGGTTTTTAATTTTCTTAACGGATTTCTGTCCAAAATTATAATGGGTATCCCAATAAGAAGAGGCAGCCACATTAAAAATAGTATATAGCTCATTTACAGTGTTGGATGTTTTGATCTTTGAAAATATTCCATCGGACTTGTGGTATAAGGCTGCCAGCTGAGAGAGCCTTATAGTTGGAAAATTAGCTGGCCTCATCCGGAAAAACTTGAGCGGTACAATGCCTCTTACAGAGAGCTTGTACTTATGTTTTAAGTAACCGTATCGCTTCAGAAGCTCCATTTCATAAACGTCTGATGCAGACTCCTCTAGTAAGCCCATTTGTCCAAAAAAAAGCGCTTCAAGATCATTTTGATCCTGACTGATTTTACAAAGCGTCTTATAATCAATGGAAAGGGCACAACTCTCAAAAGCATCGGCATTCACTTTTGATCCAAAATTTCTCATCAATAAAATAAAAAGCACCTGTTCCCAATCGTTGTGAAACTGCTCCAAAAGTCTGAAAATGCGATTTGACTTGTGTTCGAGGCGTTCAATGTATAACCTCTCCAACCAGTTTCTGAGGCTAAAGTCATCAATCTCCGGAAAGTCCTTTTCGCAATTGATCCAAGACTTTGAATTGATCAAACCATGGTAATTCTGTACTAAACTTCTATCAACATACTCGAAAAGATTCAAAGTATCGACCTTACTTCCATCCATTCGGTATATCTCGGCATTGTGGTTCCAGACGACGTGAAGAATAACATTGTCGTATGCTTGATCGTTCTGGTGACTGTGAGCGAACCAGTCACTGGAATTAATGTGAAGTTCTACGTTGCCTGCCCAGAGTTTATCGCCTATCTGAATTCTTGCATTAAAAAAATCCGGGCCTGCATCTGAATTTTCAAGACCAGGATGAAGAATCCTAACCGAAACTCCATCAGTAGTGCAAAAGCTGTACTTTTTGAATCGTTGGTACTTCCAGATGTAATGAAGAAAAGCCTCCCGCATCCTATAAAGTTATTAAATCATATCCTGATTTAATAATGCCTGTTGTTTTTCAAGCGTCTGTATAAACTACTAAAATGTATCTTGCCCTAGTGGAAGAGCGCTTAACTTGGTCAAAGCTATTCAATGAAGCCCTGAGCACGCATCCAGTCATCATTGAACATTTTGCCCACATATCTGCTGCCATGATCGTGAAAGAGAACCACCACCACATCATCTGGCCTGAAGTGCTCCTTTAACTGAAGAACACCTTTGATTGCAGCACCAGCCGAATTGCCCAGGAACATGCCCTCCTCTTTTGCTAGTTTCTGAGTGTATATAGCGGCATCTTTGTCAGTTACTTTAGTAAACCCATCAATGATATTAAAATTTACATTGGAGGGTAAAATATCCTCCCCAATGCCCTCGGTAATATATGGGTAGATTTCCTTTTCATCAAAAACCCCGGTTTCATGGTACTTTTTGAAAACGGAACCATAGGTATCCACTCCCCAAACCTTAACATTTGGATTTTTCATTTTTAAGTAGCTCCCCACACCAGAGATGGTTCCACCTGTACCAACACCTACTACAAAATGGGTAACCTTACCCCCAGTTTGTTCCCAAATCTCGGGACCGGTAGTTCGAAAATGCGCCTTACAATTGCTGGGGTTATCATATTGATTTACATACCATGAATTGGGTGTCTCTTCCCCTAGCCTTTTCGATACAGAATAATAACTTCTGGGGTCATCTGGCTGAACGTCTGTTGGGCAAACCACCACCTCGGCTCCCACTGCCTTGAGGATATCCATCTTTTCTTTGGATTGCTTGTCTGACATCACAAAAATACACTTATACCCTTTTACTATCGCAGCGAGTGCCAGACCCATTCCAGTGTTACCAGAGGTTCCTTCAATAATGGTTCCACCCGGTTTAAGTCGACCGTCTGCTTCTGCATCTTCAATCATTTGAAGAGCCATTCGGTCTTTCACAGAATTACCCGGGTTGAATGTTTCGTACTTGGCTAAAACCAGACATGGCAATGATTCCGTGAGTTTATTTAATTTGACTAATGGAGTATTTCCAATGGTCTCCAGTATGTTTTCTGCGTATTCCAATTGGTTTAAATTTATATTCAAAAAACGCTGCAAATTTAAACTAAATAAAGCAGGCTTATCGCTTTTAAACCCATAAATCTGATCAACATCTCAATCAAATCGTATGGCCTTCACAGGAGAGATCTTGCTCACAATCACTGAAGGCACAAGCAACATGATGAGACAAAGACAAAACGTACCAATATTTAAATACACAATGTAATCCAAACTGATGTAAACCGGGGCTTCATTGACATAATAGTTTTCGGGATTGAGGTGAATTGGCTTGAAGTACTTCTGAACAAACAAAAGGGTCAGACCAAGGAGATTACCCCAAAACAATCCGAGCCCAATGAGGTAAGCGGCGTTATATAGAAATATTTTTCTAATGCCCCAGTTAGAATGACCAATAGCCTTGAGTATTCCGATCATTTGAGTACGCTCTAAAATAAGCACCAACAGTGCAGTAATCATATTAATTCCGGCTACAAGAATCATGATTGCAATGATGGCATAAATATTATTATCAAAGATTTTGATCCATTCAAAAATCGTAAAATACTTCTCTGCTATGGTTGTTGCATTGAGAGTCGACGGAATATTGCTATAGACCTCCTGCCCTTTCAAAAGAAGCTCGTTTTCATCGTCGATAAACACTTCAAAGCTACCCACTTCTTGAGCTGACCACTTGTTCAGACGTTGAATGTGTCTTAGATCGGCTAGACAAAATTTCTCATCCAATTCCTGAAATCCAGAATTGTAAACACCCACAATATTGAAGCTAATGATTCTCGGTGGCTTCTTTAAGTCATCACCAAAAAGCATTTGAAACCTGTCTCCGAGCTCAAATCCCATGCGGTTTGCTAGATAACTGGAAATAAGTACCTCTTCATTTCGTTTCCCATTAAAATCCGGCAAGCGACCAGCTATTAGAAACTCTTTAAAATATTTCCAATCGTAGTCTGAACCAACACCTTTTACAACAACCCCCTCAAAGTCGGTTGTTGTTCTCACCACTCCAAATTTGGTTGCTACTCCCTGAATGTGTTTAATGCCCTCGACTTGGTGAAATTCAGGATAAAACTCTTGATTTAAACTTATTGGCACCTGAGCATCATCAGAAGCGTTGGAGTCAAAATTGTTGATGATGATATGACCATTGAAAGCCACCACCTTCTCTCTTATCTTTTTTTGTAAGCCCAAACCTGTGGCCACCGCAATCAACATGACAATCATCCCTATGGCTATTGCCACAATGCCGATTTTAATTATTGGGCCTGAAACACTATTTTTATACGTTTTGCTGCCAATAATACGTTGTGCTATAAACCGTTCAAAATTCAAACCGTATCCATGCCTTTAAGATTGATCAAAAATACTGTTTTATTATTTGTTTTGAGCTATTACAGCTGTGCAAACAGCGGGAGTCAATCTCTGCCAATTAATAGCGTCGACGGGACTGCACAACAAGCCAATTTGATCACAGGTGCCAACCAAACTTCCGCATATCTTCCTTTACTAAAAGGAAAAAAGATAGCAATAGTAGCAAATCAAACAAGTGTTATCTTCAAAGACAACGAAAATGAATATACCCACTTAGTCGATTCTTTAATTAAACACAACGTTGAGATCACCAGAGTCTTTGCTCCAGAACACGGGTTTAGGGGAATTGCCGATGCAGGGGAGGTTGTAGAGGACGGTACAGATACCAAAACAGGGGTTTCAATTGTTTCACTCTATGGGAAAAATAAGAAGCCTCAACCAAATCAATTGAAGGGTATAGACCTAATGGTTTTTGATATTCAGGATGTAGGAGTGCGATTTTACACATACATTTCAACACTGCACTATGTTATGGAAGCCTGTGCTGAAAATCAAATACCATTATTAATATTGGACCGTCCTAATCCAAATGGACATTATATTGATGGCCCGATTTTAAATGCAAAAAACAAAAGTTTTGTTGGCATGCACCCTATTCCTGTAGTACACGGCATGACTATTGGCGAATATGCCCTGATGATTAATGGTGAGGATTGGTTAAATACTGAAATATCTTGTGATCTGAAAGTGATAAAAGTGTTGAATTACACACATGAAATCAACTATGATCTGCCCATTAAGCCCTCACCAAACTTACCCAACTCAAAGGCGGTTAATTTGTATCCCAGCTTGTGCTTCTTTGAAGGAACCAATGTCAGTGTTGGCAGGGGAACAAACATGCAGTTCCAGGTTATCGGCTCCCCGTATCTCAAGGCACACTACGACTTTGTATTTACCCCTAGAGCAAATGATGGTGCAAAATACCCAAAGCATGAAAATCTGGAGTGCTACGGTCTTGATCTGAGAGATGAACCATCACAGCAGGGTATCAATTTATCATGGCTAATTGAGTTTTACAAAGCACATATGGATTCCAAACCGGACTCTGTTTTTTTCAATGATTTTTTTAGAAATCTGGCAGGAACGGATGAGTTACAGCAGCAAATCGAGAGAGGGTGGACAAGTGAGGCCATTAAAAAAAGCTGGCAATCTGATTTGATCAAATTTCATGAAATCCGAAAGAAATATCTTATCTACCCCTAATCCGCTAATAACTGTAGAAGGAGGTTGGGATAATCCGTAATGATACCGTCTACATTCCAGGACAAAACCTTTTTAAGATCACTCGAATTATTCACAGTCCAGGGAATAATCCGATATCCATCTTTTTGATAGTCCAGAACTATTTCTTTGTTTAACAAGGCATAATCAGGGCTTATAATATCGGGAACGAAGGAAAGGGCCTTAAGTTTATGATCTATATTCTCATTGGCATCCACCAGAAGGGCCGTAGATACCTGAGGGTACTGCCTTTTTACCTCCTCCAGAATATTAAGGTCAAAAGATTGAAGGGAGGATCTGCTTAGCATTCCATAATGATCGATCAATTCCAATACAATCTTGACATATTCAGGGGGATAGGGAGTATAAATACCGTATAATTCAGGGTACGATTTTATCTCAATGTTAAAAGACACTTCAGACTTTTTAGTCGCAACCAGTTCAAAAACCTCTGAAAGCAAAGGCTTGTAGCTGGCGATCTTTATCTGTTCTGTGTACCCCGGATGGTCCTTTAATCCACAATCGTATCGTCTTATCGAGTCGTATTCCAGTTCAAATAAATTGATCTGTTCTCCAGTGGATTCTATCTCATTGCCGGATGGATGGAGACAAATGAGGCTACTCATAAATGGTTCATGGGAGACCACTACTTTTTTATCTTTTGACAACACCACATCCAGCTCCAGGGTATTAACCCCTAGGTCTATTGCTTTTTCAAATGCAGCAAGAGAATTCTCAGGAAATAAACCCCTGCATCCTCTGTGCCCCTGAACATCAATTGTTTTTTTTGGACGACAAGACATAAAGGCTAGCAAGATGAGCTTAATGCTCAGTATCAGCAGTAAGCGTTGGCCGGTCATACTTTTGAAAGGGTTGCTTTAAAAGGTCAACAATATTACTATTCTTCTGTTCATCGGGGAAAACATCTACCCCGTAAATAATCTTGTCCCTGTCCAGATACATGTAAGTCCCCAATAAACGGTCCCATATACTGAATATATTACCATAATTAGCGTCGGTATATGGAAGTCTGTAATGATGATGAATTTTATGCATATCCGGGGATACAAAAACATAACTGATGAGTTTATCAACAGGTCTGGGGATTCGAATATTGGCGTGAGTTAATTGGGTAAAGACTACTGATAGTGATTGATACAGGAAAACCAAAGCAATTGGAGTCCCAACAATGAATACACCAAATAGAGTAAAGGTAAATCTGATCACACTTTCAAGAGGATGGTGCCGGTTTCCTGTGGTGGTATCCACTTTATGGTCTGTATGGTGTACGAGATGAATCATCCAAAGTGGCTTTACACGATGCTCTACGTAGTGGGCCAGATAAGCACCAAAAAAATCCAATAATAACACACCCAGTAAGGCGTACAACCACAGTGGCATTTCCGGAAGCCAGTTGATAATTCCAAAGCTATTGGATTCTACCCAATCGGCAGTTTTCAATAAAATAAAAGCCAATCCAAAATTTATAAGTATTGTTGTAAGGGTAAAAAAGAAGTTGGGAGTAGCATGTTTCCATTTTTTATATTTAAATCGAAAGAGTGGAATAGCTCCTTCCAACAACCAGAAAAATGTAATTCCCCCAACAAGTAAAAGGCTTCGATGCGTAGATGGGATCGTTCTAAAGTATTCGACAATGCTCTCCATTTATTCCTTAATATTTTGGTAAATATAATTAGCTTCTTTCATATCCACCAAACTTACTTCGGAACGCCATTCCACGGTGTTCTCAGTATCATCTTCAAGTCTGAATGCAGTAAAATAAAGAAAAGCCATCAAACTTCTGTTAACAGGTGTGAGCAACTCACGATCGATCCTGTTCAATTGTCTAATCACCTTTCTGGGTTTGTTTAAAACGAGGTCCTGCTTAATTTTTATCAAATCCCAGCGCGTCTCCAGATTGAAATTGTCCTCATTCTCCATTGTTTCCAAATAGGACTTTGCCTCATCTAAATAAATGTTCGATAACTCTATAATTTCTGCGCGGATATCTGCTCTGCTATACACAGCGAAATCAATGTATTTTGCACCTAAATAAAAAGCAGTGTAAAAGTCTTTTTTTCGTCTGTAGTTGCGTAATTCCTGTTCCAGCATTTTAGTGTTTAAAGCATATTTTTCGACAAACTTTCGGAATTCAAAATAATTGTAGTTCACATAAGCAGTGTTGAGTATATTGCCGTTGACGTCCATAATTTTTATGGTATCATCTCTGAACAGTTCAAGATATCCGAATGACCGTTTATCTTTTATTTCATTGTAGAGATCATCATATTCAGTTTCATTCAGTAGCACAGGCACAAATAGGTCCCAGATAATTGCATTTAATTCCTCACTAAGCAGCAGGTCTTCAACGTATATGGATTCTCCAGCATTATTAGGGACAATAACCGGAAGTTCGTATTGTATGGATTCCTCCCACATTACAAACAACATTTTGTTTTGGGTCAACGCAAGCTTTTTCGCTACTTCCAATGATTTCATCCAATCTTGCGATGAAACCAGTTTTATGCTGCTTAGAAAAACGAATAGTATGAGTAGAACTTTTTTTATGCTAATTCTCATATGTGTATACGACGTTTCATCTCTTCTACGATATTAAAGGCTGCAGGACAGATGGCTACGTTCTTAAGTGTTAAATTCGATATCTGATGAAACTTCTTTCGGTCTGTATGAGGAAACTCTTTACAGGCCTTTGGTCGAACATCATAGATACTGCAACAATTATCGTGCCCTAAAAATGGGCAAGGTAGCGTTTTTAAAACATAATCGTTTTCCTCATCGAGATGTAAATAGGCATCCATAAACTGTATCTCCTTCATCTTAAGGTGTTTCGAAATCCTTGTGATATCTTTTTTTGTAAATAACGGACCCGTTGTTTTGCAACAATTTGCGCAATCCAAACAGTCCGTTCGGCTAAATTCTGCATCGTGCAGTTCCTGCATGAGATAGTCCAATTGCTTAGGGGGTTTTTTCCTGAGTTTAGAAAAAAAAACTTTGTTTTCCTTTCGTTTATCCTTGGCTTTAATGGGTAGACTAATTAATTGCTCCTGCATAGCATAAAATTACGAAGTATATCTAAATTGATTGTCCCTAAATTATTCATATTTTTAATGCATGTATAACGACGTTTTCGGTGACGCTCTTCTGGACTATTGTAAGGGTGAATTTGCCGAGCACCTCAGGACGTCAACTTCTATTTCTGACGAAGAGGTTTTACCTGTTTCCTATCTCTTCAGATCCTATGAAGAAATGCCATTCCTAGAACAACGAGCTTTGAATATGGCTCACGGGAAAATACTAGATGTGGGATGTGGCGCCGGTTCGCATTCCTTGTGGCTTCAAAATAAAGGCTACCAGCTGAAGGCTATCGATATTTCCAAAGGAGCCGTTGAAGTCTGCAAAAAACGCGGAATACAACATGTTGAACAAATAGCCTTAATGCATGAGACCGGAACTTTTGATACGATACTTCTGCTTATGAATGGAACTGGTATTTTTGAAACCCTTGAAAAAGCGCCTTTATGCCTTGATTATCTCAAATCACTAATTTCAGAAGGTGGACAAATTCTTATTGATTCCTCAGACATCAAATATATGTACGAAGACGAAGACGGTGGGCTCTGGATTGATGTAAATGCCGGCTACTATGGCGAGTTGGACTATTTCCTGTCGTATAAGGGCAACTCTGAATTACCCATGAAATGGTTGTACCTTGACTTTGCAATGCTTAGGGAACTCTGCATCAAAGTAGGACTTCATTGTGAAAAGGTGGCAGATGGTCCGCACTATGATTATCTGGCGCGCCTGACCCTTGCTAAAAATCAAACTGATAACTTGCTCCGGCAAGGAATTGAATTCCCTGAACCGGGAAATTAATCCAACGCTGATACTCCTGGTTTAGTAAGTTATTGACCTTAACAAACATAGAGAACTGATCATTGATTCGGTAGCCACCGTACACATTGACATCAAAAAAAGAATTCAGTTCTTTAGTAACCTGAAGTTCGTCACTTAAAGATCCTTCTATTAATAGCTGGTCTTTGCGCTCACCTGTAAAAAATGAACTGAGACCGGTATACCAGTGTTCGGTAATCTGGTAATCTGCAAAAAGGGAGGCGGTAACGCCTGGGAGGTTCCAGGCTTCTTCCTGTTGGGAAGTATTGTAACTAAAAAAAGCCCCTTTTAATCCCATAGTGAAGTTTCTTGAAAAGTCCACATTTAATGCCCCTTCAATCATCAAGGTGTTCACCTCATCATAGACCAGGCCAAATGAGTTTCCAAACTGATAATTCTGCTGGTCCGAAATAAGGGCAGGGTTTAGACGATATAGTGCTTTATTATCTTCACTTGAATAAGCACCTTTGATGTTGTACCCCACCTCATTTGAGAGTTTACCCCTCATTCCTATAAAGAAGTTATACTGCTGATCTGTAGGTGCAATGAGTAAAGTTGGAGAAATGAATGGATTATCATTGGCAAAATCGCCATAGGTATTTTGTAGTAGATCGCCTGTTATTCCTCCATAACCAATGACCACATCACTCACCAACCTGTAGGAAGCTTCTATGTTTGGGTAAATATAAAACTTGTTTTCACTGTTTTCTGTGTTGTTTAAATAAACCAACCTCAACCCTATATTCACTGTAAGATCATTCTCTGTTACAACATAACTAGACTCCAGACCTGTAGTTAAAAATCCATATTCTAAAGGGTTATTGCTTGCATAATCCCTATCAAACGAACCATTTAAATAATCAAAACGAAGACTATTCTCAAGACTGTGATTGCCAATAGGAACCTCAAAGTCAAAATCTGAGAAAAAGTAGTTCTCTCCTGAGCCATAAGAGTCTGTAAATCTTCTGAAGTTGATGCTGGCTTCTTCAAAAATGCCATCAAAAAACTCTAATTGTCCTCCAACCATCAAGCCATTAAAGGTATGCCCAGGGTCTATGGTCTCTATCTCTTGCATGGAATACAATTCTGGTGTTAGCCCATACCAGTTATAAGAAGACAAATCGTACCCTGCGTATACTTTCCATAACAGATCCCTGGCATTCTGGGTAAAATCCACATGAAGGTCTGTGTTGGAAAAGTCATTGTCCAGTAACACCCCGTCTATTTCTCCAAGAGAAGTATGATGGCCTAGATATGCTCCAATACTCTGATCGTTATCCAGCTCGTGACTCAAATAAACCTCTCCTAAAAAAGTACTGTACGTTCCTAGCCCCAAAGAGGCGTAATTATTGTATTGTTTGGGTCGTTTTTGTTTTTCAACCCCGGCAGCCTTCCCTTTGGCAGGGGTAAATGTTGATGCCACAGGGATTGAAAAAATTGTATACTTCACCTGCCTTTTAGGGGCGGTACTTGAATCATTTAATTTCGGTATCTCCTTTACTTTAAATGCATCGGCAACAGTTGGAGAATATGGCTTAATCACGTTGACCACCTGATCCTGAATGGTATCATTTGTTTTGGTCTGCGCAAAGGACATTGAAGCACTGAATAAGAAACTCAGGATAAAAACCTTTAATTTCATTAGATGTGATTTTACGAAGAGATATTAATTCTCTCCTGTTTCAATTGATGAATTTGTTTTTGATTGTTCGGTTTTGATGGTTTTCAAGACCCTTTTGGCCTCATCCACAACAGTTGGGTATTCCTGAAAATTCTCTATAACACTTTCCAATATATAGGTTGCCTGAAAGGCGTCTTCAAGGGCGCTGTAGTTTTTGGCCATGACCACCAAACCCTGGGAGCTAAACTCCTGATAGCTACCATAGTTTTTAATTAACTTCTGTAAAGTTTCATTGGAGGATAGATAGGACGCATTCTTGTTCTCGAAATAGGCCTTTTTATACAATGCTTCAGCGGCGATGCTCCCTGAAGCGGTTTGTGATAATTCAATATAAGCAGCATTGGCTGTATCTTCATCTCCCAGTTCAAAGGCAGATCGAGCCAGAATAATTTTAGCGTCTTGTTGAATTTCAGGACTTTCAGACGATGAAATGAGTTCGGACGCGTAGTTCTTTGCCTGAGAATAATTTTGCTGCTGGTAGTAGATTTTCAGCAAATTGGACTTTGCAAACTGTCTGTTTTGAGGATAATCTGCTGTCTGCTCCAGATCTATTAAGACAGGTAATGCCGCATTCCATTCTTTCTTATTCAAGTAGATCTCTGCCAGTCGAACTGAAGCGGTCTCTGTAAACTCATTTGTTGTTTGATCCGCCACATACTTGTAATGATCTTTAGCATTATCAGGCAAATTTTTCTGGTAATAGAGTTGCGCCAGGTAAAAATGTGCTTTTAAGGAATGAAGCCCGTCAGCAAAACGATTGAGGTAATTATTGAATTGCGTTATGGCTGCATCGGTATTTCCGTCCAGATATTGCTTTTCTGCAGCAAGATAGGACGCATTATCCAGCTCAGCATCAGTGACTTCAACAAAATCCAAACCTCTTACCCATTCAGCATATTCGTCTACTGCTCCTAAATCAATATAAACCAATCTTGCCGTTGCTACGGCCTGTACAGCTTCCTCTGTTCTTGGAAAGTTACTCACAAGAGCCTTAAACTGTTTCAGAGCCTTTTGGTTTTGATTACTATTATAATAAACCAGACCTTGCCTTAGTTGCGCCTTGGGAATAAAAACACTTTTGGGGTATTGGTTCTGTAGTTCCTCATATTTTAACAATGCCTTGGACCGATCGCCGGCTTTTACATAGGTATTACCCAATTCATAAATCGCATCATCACGTAAAGCAGAACTAGTGTAGCGGGTTACAAAATCTTCCAACCCATCTGTTTTTTTATTCACCTGCCCCAGAAAACCATAACTCATTGCGCTTTGAAATGCAGCATAACCCGATTCGGTTTCCTTTGCTGATATGGCCATTTCATATGCTTTTATAGCATTTTCATACTTGCTAGATACAAAATAACCATCGCCCAACCTCAGCAGTGCATCATGTGTTCTCTGCAGATCGCCGTCTTTTTGGTCAACATATGACCTAAAATATTTTGTTGCATTGTCATAATCCTTTAACTTAAAATAGGTGTAGGCTAAATGGTAATTTAAAGCCTGATATTCCACAGTTCTGGAAGCTGCTAAAGCGCCTCTAAACTGCTTAAACCCGATCAACGCTTCATTGTAATCCAGTAAGTTGTAATTGGTTTCTGCCAGCCAAAAAAGAGATCGCGCATGAACAAAAGGGTCTCTTGGTTCAGTTAGTGCCTTTTCAAACATTTCTTTGGCTTCATTCAATTCAGATTCGCTATACAGTTCGAGACCTCTGTAAAAAGCCACCTTTTGAAATGCCTTCTTATTCTCGAATCCGGATTTTCCTTTCAGCAGGTCCAGTGCTTCCTCATAGTTCTTAGATGAAATGTACGAGTCAATCAGCAGGTCTTCGATCTCAGCTCTGAAACCACTATCTGGATAAGTTTTCAAAAAGTTGGTAAGCACCGCAGGAACTGACTCATACGGATTCCCTATATCATAGCTCAGTTTTGCATAATTCAACCAGGCATCTTCCTGAATTTTGGAATCAAAATCCATTTGAGACGCATTTCTAAAAGCATTCAGAGCTTCAGTCTTTTGATCTAAATTGATATAACTCTCTGCCAGATGATAATAGGCATTCTGAGCCACCTCATTTCTTCCATCGATGATTTTGTTAAACTCTTTAACAGCCTGTTCATAGTCAGACTGCTGATAATAAGCATACCCCAACTGGTAATAATCGGTATTGCTCCATTGCCCGTTCTTTCCCTCATAGGCATTTAGATATGGGATGGCCTCACTGTAGCGTTTCAAATTAAAGTAGCTCTCTCCAATAATCTTGTTCAATTCAGACCGCTGTCGTTTATCTCTGGTGGTTAACTGCGGCTCTGCAAGAGAAATGGCTTCCTCAAATTTCCCTAATTTAAAATTCAGATCAGCCTGATAGTAGGCCAGTTTTTCCTTGTAGCGATCATCGTCATTTACCTGTTCAAAATAGCTGGAAGCAGCATCGTAGTCATCACCTTCATAGGCTAGAAATCCCAGATAATATTTGGCTTGGGATCCGTACTCTTTTGAATCTGCTACTCTTCTTAAATACTTTGACGCCTGCCTTTCGTCCTTAGAGTGATACAAGCAGTAGCCGTATCTGAAATAGTATTTGTTCTTTTCAGTCAGGTCCAAACTCCATTCATCAACTCTGGAGTACCACTTTTGTGCATAGGCGTATTGGGAATTTAAAAAATAGTAATCCGCCACATCCATATAGGCCAGATTGCGCTTGGTACTCGTTGGATAATCTGTTACAAAATCTTCAATAAGCTCATCTGCGTTGCGCTGATTCAGTCTCACGGCGCAATTGGCAATGTAGTAGTCGCATTCGGATTTTACTAATTGATCATTTGTTTGATCACCAATCTGTTCAAAAAGTGATTGAGCGGCCTTGTACTGCTTACTATTGTACAAACCTATCGCCTTCTGATAGTCTTTTAAATGACTTGTATAAACAGCCGATTCCTGGGCATTGATCCAAAAAAAAGCAGAAGTGATAAAGATGAATAAGAGCCTGTGAAGTCTCATTTTTAGTAGTTTCGGATTTTGATGATGATTATGGCCTCAAATATAAAGAGATGCCTAACCTATAACGATGGATTTCGATTATAATTATAAACCGATTTATCAATAGACCCATTCTGTTTTATCAACACGAAAAAACCCTTAACCATTTTTAAAGTGAGTGACCATTAGAGATCAGATGTATTTGATATTGCCATATTATATAATACATTTACCGAGTACAGAGATACAATTCAATGAAAAGCATTTTAAAACTAAATAAAGCTACCATTTATCAAGGTGAAAGCATGGTACTTTCAAATGTAAATTTTGAAATGAATGAAGGCGAATTTGTTTACCTTATAGGGAAGACAGGAAGCGGAAAAAGCAGCTTACTTAAAACGCTATATGGAGATTTGGATCTCACGCAAGGAGAAGGCGAGATTGTTGGGTTTCCACTTCATACCTTAAAAGAAAAGCAAATCCCTTTTTTAAGACGTGAATTAGGTATCGTTTTTCAGGACTTTAAACTATTACCAGACCGAAATGTCAACAGTAACCTGGAATTCGTCCTTAAAGCTACCGGATGGAAAGATGCAAAAAAGATCAAAGACCGCATTGAGTCTGTCTTAGACAATGTTGGAATGAAAACCAAGGGTTTTAAGTTTCCACATGAACTCTCCGGCGGAGAACAACAGCGAATTGCCATTGCCAGGGCACTTTTAAATGAACCCAAACTAATTTTGGCCGATGAACCAACGGGTAATTTAGATCCTCAAACCAGTATTGAAGTGATGGAGGTATTGCAGGAACTCAATAAAAATGGGCACACCATACTTATGGCCACTCATGACTATGCCTTGCTTCTTAAGTACCCAAGTAAAACCTATAAATGTCACGAAAATAAGTTGTTTGAGGTGGTACAAAGAAAAAACGCTTGAGCACCTGATTAAGCCAATTTCGATTTTTACTATTTTTAAGGAAACTCCAAAACCGCTTTTACAAGGTCTAATATCTTATTCTTTATGACAGTACTGTGTATTTCAGCATTTGATAAGTTCTGTCGTTTTTACCTTGCTTTAGAGAAAGAGATTAAAAAATCACAGCCTGTACGTTTGAAGATATTCAGCACTAATTTAAGTGGATTTCTTTATACTTTCCTTCGTTTGAGGTATAGCTCCTGGATATCGGCCAAATCCTGGATGCTTGCAAAAAGGCGAAAAAAATACTACCTAAAGATTGTAAATAATCAGAATACTTACAAAGGTGTCTCTATTGAACATTGTATCAGATACCATTGTCAGCTGTCGGATACGACCAGTGTTCTTGATCTTAAGCTTCAAGCTCTGGCCTATATCGATTTATTTGAAGCCATCTTTTACAAGAATAAACCTGCATTTGTAATCTGCCTGGGAGACACCAGAATGTGCACATATGTAGCATCAACATTGGCCAGAAGAATGAATATTGAAGTTCGGTTTATTGAGCAGGGACCCTTTAACAGGACATTCTTTGATCATCTCGGGGTAAATGCCAATCTTAGTGTCAGACAAACATTTGATCCTAAGAGTACTCAGGTACCTACCTTAAAAGTAAATATTTCTAAAACCGAACCAAACTACTTGCGATCACCATTTTATCGGGTTTGCGATATACTCTTATTCAAACTATTCCAAAAACGACGTTTTTATCCTCCTGATCTTAAATACACGGATGTAAATTCTTTACTCTTCAGGTCGCGGCAGAATAGACAACTTTCTTACGAAAACGAAAATTTTCGGTTTCTTTTAATCTGCCAATTACCTAGAGATGTCAATTCTGTAGTGCACAGTCCTCATTTTAGTTCCACATTAGAACTTCTTAAATCCGCATACAAAGCACTGCCTCCCAAAGCCGTTTTGGTCGTAAGAGAACACCCCTTATATATCGGAAAATATGGTACCGAATTTTACGATTTTATGAAAGAAAAGGGTATCAAAACCGAAAATAACATACCCTTGAAAACTGCTTTAAACACCTCAAAAGTAGTCATTGTCAATAATTCTACCGTAGGTTTTGAAGCCATTTGTCATTATAAGCCCACTGTTGTCTTAGGCGATGCCTTTTATGATCACCCCTCACTATGTCTTAAGCTGAAAGACAAGACCGATTTAAACAGCCTCTTGACCGAGGCATTAACCTATCATCCAGATAAGGTGGCAATTGACAGATTTAATGCATATTTGTTTAAAAGTTCATTAATTGAGGGAGGTATTAAAGAAAGATCTTTGCGAGCCTCTCAGACCATTGCTGAACGTTTGCTTAATTCGTGTTAATGCCATTTTTTTCTGTCGTCATACCCCTTTACAATAAGGAAGATCAAATCCGATCCACCATTAAAAATGTGATCGATCAAAGCTATGCAGATTTTGAACTGATCATCATTGACGATGGCAGCACGGATAAAAGCTATGAGATCGCAAGGTCCTTTTCTGATGAGCGCATCATCGTATTGACTCAGAAAAATATGGGAGCCGGAGCGGCCAGAAACAAAGGTGTTGCAATGGCTAAGGGAGAATTCATTGCATTCCTTGATGCAGATGATATTTGGCATAGCAACCATTTGCAGTGTTTACACCGGTCTATCTCAAAATTTCCGAACATGGACTGGTACAGTAATGCCTATGATGTTAAATTATCCCAGCACCATATTGAAAAGGGAAGCTTCTTGAATAACGTACATGAAAAAATAACTGTTATAGAGGATTTTTTTATCAATAGCTTGTCGTACCCTCTTGTTAACACGTCAAGTGTTGCTCTAAGGACGAAGAGCTTTTCAGACTTAGGAGGGTTTAACGAGTCCATCACATCTGGTCAGGACATCGATTTATGGATAAGGCTAGGGTTAAAATACTCTTTGGTATTCAACGACACCCATACTAGTATTTACGACAAAACGGTGACCAATAGTCTGTCAAAAGGGAATTATCAGGAATCCAAGTATCAATTGTACAACAAATACAACTCCCTAGCCAAGTTCAATGTATCTCTGCATAACTATCTGAACATCCTAAGATATTCCCTGGCCATCCAATGTAAACTAGCCAATAATCGGACAACCTTAAAAAAGTTAAAAGAACAAATTGATCCTTATTATTTAAACTGGAAACAACGCTTGTTACTTTATCTACCAAGGTTCTTGACTGTGCTCTTGAAAAAAGTTCATGGTTTTTTGATTGATAATAACCTATACGTCAGTTCTTACAATTGAAATAAAGTCTTGGTAGTTCCTTATGTACTCGTTCTCATCAAATTCTGTGGAAGCCAAAACTAAACAAACAGCACCAGATGAAAAATTGTCAATTTCTCTCCATACGAGGGTAGGTAGAAAAAGACCCTGGTTTGGCTTATTGAGCATGATGCGTTCTTTAGACCGACCATCATCCAACACCACTTCAAAACTGCCACTCAGTGCGATGATAATTGACTCCTGGTTATTATGCGCATGTCCGCCCCTGTAACTGTCGCTTGGAACGTCATACAAATAATAAACCCGTTTTATCTGAAAGGGAAGAGATCCTTTTTCAAGTACCGCAAGACTTCCTCTTTGGTCATGAACCTTGGGGATATTTATGATCTTATACGTTTTCATCTTTATTTTATTTCAGGATCATTTGCCATTTCTGGCTAATCTGTTCTAAACTATATGGCTTAATACTTCTTTGAGCGTTTCGCTTACAGTGCTTGTAAAGTGCTTCATCGCTTATCAATCGATCCATACCCAACGCCAAAGCCTGTATGTTGTTGTTCATCACAAGAAGTCCATTCTCTTCATGCACGATCAGTTCTTCCGGTCCCGATTTGCACTTCACTGATAGCACGGGTACCCCCAGGGAAAGTGATTCAAGGATCATCCTGGGAAACCCCTCCCACCTGCTGGTCAGGACGGTAAATAAAGCACGCTTAATAGTACTTGCAGGAAAAGGATTAAATTCTATAAATTTAATTAACGAACAGGTTTTTTTAGTGTTGGCATAAGCTTTCAAAAACTCCTCATCTGGGCCTGAGCCCATAATGACCAAAGACACACCCTTATCTGAAAGCTTAGATTCTGAATAGGCATCAATGAGCAGTGTCAAATGCTTTACTTTTTCATCCAAACGGCCGAAATAGAGAATGTAATCTTGGGAAAGAACTGCCTCAGATCCCCGTTCCAGATCCATGGGTTCAATAGGGTTGTTGATCTCCATTACATTAGAAAACCCATACTCATGTTCAATTTTCTCTTTGACCATTCGAGAAACAGCTACAATTTTATAAGCCCTTGCATAAGTGCGTTTTGCAAGAAATTGATTCTCGGAAATGTAATTTTTAATATTGAAGCTTCGCACACAGTAGATGGTTTTTTTACGAGGATAAACTAATGCTGCTAGCAATAATTCCTGAAATGGACGTACGCGCGTTCTGTTGTCAATAATATAATCAAATTGGTGCTTTCTAATGTATTTGAACAACTTCCAAAATCTATTCAATCGTCCTAAAACCCCTTGCTGACTCTCCTTGTCCACACCAAGGTTAAAGAGTGTTCCTTTAAATTTATAGTCAATTTCGTTGAGCACTGATACTACAAAGACCTCGTGCCCGAGGTCTGACAAGATGTACGTAAGAATAGAGGCAGAACGTTCGGCACCACCTTTACTTAAGGCCTTTACCACAACACACACCTTCTTTCCAGATATACCATCCATTAAACTTATATTTGAATCAAATTTAATTTATTACACTTACACTTTTACCTTATTATGAAGGTACTTTTAGTTGGAGAATATAACAGGGCTCATCACAATATTAAGCTTGGGTTAGAGAAACTGGGCCATGAGGCTAAAGTGGTGGGGTTAACAGATGGTTTCAAAAAAGTAGAAGTAGATCACCAACTGAAGAACCACTTTGAGAGTGGTATACTCAAAAAACTCAGAGTACTCGTTTTAAAACTATTTAAAACAGACCTACTTGGGTTACACCTCAAATACCAACTAAAAAAACACAAATCACTACTGGCTGGGTTTGACATTCTACAATTTATAAATGAGGCTCCTTTTGGATGTGATCGAAAGACCCAGAAAGATCTTTTTAAGTCCTTAATAAATTGGAATTCCTCCCCTTTTCTACTCTCCTGTGGAACCGATTACATTAGTGTATCATACGCCAAGTCTGAGCTTCTTAGATACTCCATTTTAAGTCCATATCATGACGGTAAGGGAACCAAACGCGACTATGCTTCGGCTTTGAGCTATCTACAACCGGATCATTTAACCCTTCATAAATTCTTATTTCAACGTATTAAGGGGGTCATAACCAATGATCTGGACTATGATATTCCAATGCAAAACCACCCCAAATACCTTGGAATGATCCCCCATGCCATAAATACGGGACTTCTCCATTTCAAAGAACCGGTTACAGATGGTAGAATTGTGATCTTTCATGGTATTAACAGTCATAATTATTTTAAAAAGGGTAACGACTTTTTCGATAAAGCCCTTGCAATTATCCAATCAAAGCACAACGATAAGGTAGAGATCATCACAACAACGAATCTGCCTTACAAAGAATACATTAAAGCCTTTGACCGCTGTCACATACTACTTGATCAGGTGTATGCCTACGATCAGGGATTCAATGCTCTGGAAGCCATGGCCAAAGGTAAAGTGGTCTTTACAGGGGCCGAACAGGAGTTCTTAGACCATTATAATTTGCAGGAGGATCAGGTGGCTATTAATGCCCTTCCAGATGTTGATTCTATTGTCTATAAACTAGACTGGCTTATTCTCAATCCTCAAAACATTGTAAGAATTGCAAAACAGGCCAGGGCCTTTGTAGAAGAACACCATGATCACGTGGTCTGTGCCCGAAAATACATTAAAAAATGGAAGTCACTGATCAAGGTGCACTAACTTCCGAATTCCGTCTAAAATAGAGATACAATCCGAATACAACGGATAATAGGTAGACGACATATCTCAAAAAATGGGCAATAACAACGCCCTCAGTTTCATAAAACTGAATGAGATACATGCTAAACACATAAAAGCAGACAAGAGATATGAGCTCCGTAATAATAAAGGTTTTCACCAGTTTCTTAGCTAAAAACTGATAGGCCAGTATCATAGAAATCAACCTGATGAAATCACCGATTAATTGCCACTTGAATAAAACTGCCATTCCGGTGAACTTCGGATAGATCAAATCGATAATCGTGTCTCTAAACATATAAATCCCCAGCATTCCCAAGGCAAATAAAGGAAGTATTGATTTAAACACATACAACACTTCTTTCTTGAAACCAGACCTCGTCGTGATGCTTGAAAACTTTGGCAGGACGTACAATGCAAGTATCCCAGATATAAATACCATGTAGTTCTTGGAGATAAAGGTCATAGCCGTCCAATAACCGGCTTCCTCTATATTTATACGATCCGAAATTTGAGTTCTTACGTCCAGTTCTACAGAGTTGAGAAGAAATGTGGACACAAAGGACATCATGGTGAAGCCAAGGAGTGGTTTGATGTAGGATGTTTCCCATTTGATTTCGTGAAACTTAATATAGAGTCTTAATGTTTTCCCAAAAACCATGAGCAGGACACTAAATTGTATGATTGGCGTAAGGGCGATCGCCACTAAAACCCCTGTAAGGCTTTTAAGATGCAGTCCAAGCAGTAAGGCCATTGCTGACAATATGTAAGCAAATAACTCCACCTTAGCATAGCTTTTGTAATCAGACAACCCACTAATCACAGAATTGAATATGCGATGCAAGGCAATGAATGGAACCGCAACCGCCAGTAACTGAACTATGATCTTGTAAGATAAATCAGAGAAGAGATAAAGGGAAATCTCATCTGCGAATACTAACAGTACGATCGATGAGACTATTGTCCCAATAGAACCAAGTATAAAGGTTGCAGAAAATAATTTGTTCAAAACGTGTTTATCCGATTTGAGCTCAGACAAGTATTTGATCACCCCATTAGAAACCCCGAGTGTTGTGAAGCTCATCAGCATCGCTGTCACATTGCGCAATTGGCCTATCTTTGCAATACCTGCCTCTCCAACCATGACCGCGAGAATACGTTGAATAAAAAGAGCGATGATCAATCGAATAATGATCACAGTAGAATTCACCGAAGTGATCTTCAGGATGAGATTAGATTTTAAAAATCGTGGCAGTTTCAAAGTGGCTACTCTTGTTGCTCAGAGATAACTCCGAATAAAGAACTTGCAAAAAGTAGTAAAATAATCGCGAAATAAAGGCCATAACTTAAACAATGTGCCATAACGGCGCCTTGCACACCGAAGGCATCAATAAAGTACATACTGCTGATGTACAGGATCAAAAACAAAAATACCTGTAAAATTATGAAGTGAATAAACATGCGTTTCGCCAAAAATTGCAATGCAACGACCATGGCCATTACCTTTAAAAAATCACCAAAAAGCTGCCAGGCAAATAATGCTTTGGCCGGCTTAAATTCATCCGTTAACAATATTTGAATGAGTGGTACCCTTACGATATAGATCAAAAGAAGAACAGCTGCAAAATAAGGCATTACAGATTTGTAAAAACGATAAATTTCGGCCCTAAAGGCTTTTGTACTCGAAGTTGAATTTAATCTCGGAAATACGTAAAGAACGAGCAATGAATTCATAAACATCAGATAGTAGTCTGAAATGCGATTGACTGCCTGCCAATAACCAGCCTCTTTAATCCCGACCTCAGTCATTAGATAGTTTCGAATGAGAATAAGTACCAATGGGATTGATACCGACGTAAGCATAGCTACCACTGTATGTGGAGCTATTAGTTGAAGCGCTTCAACTGTTATATTCCTGAATTGGATGAGACCTATCAAGCTTCGTCTCCACAATATACCAACCAAGGTTATCAGGAAGACAAGAGCCGGAGTAATGACAATGGAAGTCAATGCCCCGTCAATATTATCCTGCCAAATTAAAACCAGTGTAACCAGCAGCCCAAGAACCTGTCCAATGATATTAATAACCAGCAGAATCCTGAACTTAGAAAAGCCATTCATAATTGAAAAGCTAAACATGTTCAAGGAATAGAATGGCAACAACAGACCCATTAGTCGAATGATATAGCTGTACTGATAGCGACCGGAAAACAAAAATTCACTTATACTTTCCGCATTGTAATAACAGAACAGAGAGGCAAGAAATGTGAGTAAAAAGCCCACGTAATAAGCTGTGGAAAGCGTTTCACTGAGTCGTACGGTGTCTTCCCTGAATTTACTAATAAATTTGACCATTCCCTGATACATTCCTCCGATGGACACCGACTGAAAGGCCGAAAAAAAGTTCCTTAAGTTGCCCATAAGAGCCATTCCCTCCGCCCCAATAAGCACCGCAACAAACTTGGTAATCACGGTACCGGCTAAAATCTTTACAGAAATATGTGCCAGATTCAGATTAGCTGCCTTATGAAGCACGTGATCATTGATGTACTTTAAAAATACTCTCAATTAGTAGGCATTTAAAATTTCTATGATATGCTGTACTTCTTCATCTGTGAGAATAGGATTGAGGGGGATACTAACCACAGTCTGATGTATCCGATCAGAAACGGGACATGGATCAAAATTAAATCGTAATAATGCCTGTTGCAGGTGGGGTGCAAGCGGGTAATGTATATGGGATTCTATCTGATTTGAATTGAGATAATTTATAAATTCATCCCTGTGGTCTACACGCACCACATAGACATAAAACACGTGGTCCTCTAAACCTTTAAACTCAGGCAATCTGATCTTTGGATTGTTGATGCTTGAAGCATAGCGATATGCAATGTCTCGTCTTCTTTGATTATCCGAATCTAAATATTTTAATTTTATTCTAAGCCAGGAAGCCTGGACCTCATCAAGTCGGCTATTGGCTCCAATGGCCTCATAATGGTACTTTTTCCTGCTTCCATAATTACCCAGAAGCCTTACCTGCTCCGCCAGTTGGGCATCATTTGTGGTAACGGCACCCGAATCCCCCAATGCACCTAAATTTTTTGAAGGATAAAAGCTAAAGGCTGCAGCGTCTCCAAGACTGCCCGCCTTGCTCCCGGAACTATTGCGAGCTCCGTGCGCCTGGGCGGCATCTTCAATGAGCAACATGTCTTTGGAACGACAAAAATCCAATATGGGGCAAGTATCGGACAATTGACCATACAGATGTACAACAATCACTGCTCTCACCTTCGCCGAATAAGAATTCTCTATGCCTTTTAGATCGATATTGAACGATCGTTCATCTGGTGACACCAATACAGGGATCAAGCCAGCCTTGATCACAGAAAAAATAGTAGCTATAAAGGTATTGGAAGGGACCAGCACCTGATCTCCTTTTTTTAATCTGCCTAAATGGATATACCCCTGTAAGATAAGGGTCAATGCATCCAGGCCGCTCGCTGTACCAACACAATAGTGAGTACCGCAATAAGCGGCGAACTCTTTTTCAAAGGCATCGACTGCACTGCTGTTGATATACTGCCCGTTTTCCAGGACTTCTCTCAAAGAGGACTGCAGTTCTTTGTCAAATCGTTGGTTAAGTTTTTTAAGATCTAAAAATGGGATCATTTCAAATCAAAAGTATAAAAATGTTGTTGAAACTCGATGCACCCCAACTCCTCCTTCTGTCTCTTTAACCCGGGATTAAATCCTTCCGGAAAGCGTTGATCTCCTACTGTCCCCATTGAAAAAAAGCGCTTCCCCTGCGTTTTATAATCCTTAATTAACTCAATAAATAAAAACTCCAAAGCTCTGTATGTCTCTCCAAGGTCGGTCGTTGCTCCATATTGGCTTTTGACTACCGATCCTTTGTCAAAAAGAGTAATCCCTGCCAGAATCTCACCATTTAACTGAATATTATATTGTTTGATCTCTTCGGGAAATCTCTTAGCCAGCAAAGTAATCTCCTCCAGGCTGTGAACCGGTTTCACCTTGTGTCTGGATGCCAATCTGGGCGACAGCACTTCCTTCCAGAAGCTGCTAAAGTCAGTGGTACAATTAATTTCAAAGCCCAAACGCTTTCCTCTTCTGTAGTGCTTTAATTTGGTCTTGTGAATTTGAAATGGTTTGCTATAATCCACAGCAAGGACCCGTTCAGTATGGGCTATATATGCCTGTCCGTATAATTTTCGATTCATTGTAAAAGCATCTGGTTGAAGGTAAATTGACGGAATCTCCTTGATGTAAAACTTCATAAATCCTTGTTCCCGTAAGTACCCTTTAAACAGTTGAAAAATAGAATCAAGCTCGGTATCATTAAGATTTGGATCCCATAAAACCCCGCCGTAAGTCAGGCCCCAGTGGCTTCTTAATTCTTTATTTTCCCTGTGCGCAGGACAAACAGCGACCAGGGCATCTCCTTTGAATACAAGTACCGAGTGGTCTTCAAAGCGCTCGGAATGGTAATCCATAAATCCCCTTTTAAAGAGCAGGGCAGGAATCTTTATACCATCCAGGAAATGATCCCAGCGCTTTTGATCCTGAGACTCATATTTTCTGATTTCTATCGCCTCTATGATCTTATTTTTTTGGTTTTTACTGATTCAATGTTGGAGGACTCTACCATGTACATCGGACGCTGTTTCACATTGGCATTGATTCGGGCTATGTATTCTCCAATAATTCCAATAGAGAATAGCTGAATTCCACCTAAAAAAGTAGCGCTCACAATGATGGAGGTCCATCCTGTAATAGTCTGTTCCATTATAAAATGTGCGAAAATGGCATAGATGATGAATAAAAATGAAAGCAGCGCGATAATAAACCCCATTCGACTTACCAACCAAAGTGGACGATCGGAAAATCCAGTAATCCCGTCAACCGCCAATTTAAACATTTTACCATAGGTATATCCACTTTCTCCGCGCTTACGGGAATCGCGTTCGTAAATTATACTCGAGGTTTTGTAGCCCATCCAGGCGATTTGGCCCCTTAAATATCTGTTCTGTTCCGGCATGGTGTTTAAAGCATCCACCACCTTTTTGCTGATAAGGCGAAAGTCTCCGGTGTCCAAGGGAATTTCAAAAGGTACAATTCTCTTTAACAAGCGATAATATAATTTTGCCGTCCCTCGCTTGATTACCGATTCACCTCTGCGATTTGCGCGTTTCGCATTAACGACGTCAAAACCCTTTAAATGTTCTGTATACAAATC
>CAWZYX010000024.1:0-30763 GCA_963966315.1 uncultured Winogradskyella sp.
GGCTGATGAGCTGGCTTGGAGTATGCTGGAAGCTTTAAATTACAGCGCTTATGAGTCAACGGACTATCTGGAGTGGACCTTCAGAGGTAAACACAGGTACAAATGGTATAAGACCGATGGAATTTGCGAAGTAAGCTGGGATCAGTTAACAGTTATTCTTGATCTTAAAGATCAAAAAGAATCAAAAGTTTTTGTAGCCGGAAAGGAATACAAGGGTATTGAAAAAATAGATTATATCAACAAAGCAGAATCCTTTTTCAACAATGATTCGTTTTGGCTGGTCGCTCCCTATAAATTATTTGATAAAGGGGTTGAACGCAGGCTGGTTAGGGGTCCGGACAACGAGGAATTGCTTCTCGTAACGTATACCTCGGGTGGGAATACACCAGGCGATTCTTATTTATGGCACATGGACGAATCAGGTAAACCGGTACGATTTCAGATGTGGGTGAGTATTCTGCCAATTAAAGGTCTGGGAGCCACGTGGGAAGGTTGGACGATCACAGAGAGTGGTGCAGCGCTCCCTACATTCCATAAGTTGCTTTTCTTTGGAATGGAAATGGGAGAGGTCAAAGGTTTAAATTTGTAAATCTATGTCGAACGCTGACCTACAAATTGTTGCGATTTCAGTTTAAAGAGCACATTAAAACTAGTGAGACTACCATAACTTCTTGTGATGTATTGTTGGAGATCGATTTTGGACTGTTCATCCAGATCGCTGGAATTTATTTTTTGTTCCATCACCCTGAGCCTGTCTCTTACCATAGTGATTTTATGAAAAAACGTTTCAATTGGCATTTCTTTACTTTGCAGACCAGGCTCCCCTGGTTCCAGAATTATTTTTCCTCCTTTCCATTTATCAGCTAAGGTTACAACTTCACTGATATCTGACCACTTCTTCAAAATATCGCGTAAACTCTTTTCGACCTCATAAAAACTGACGGTATCCACTTCGTCTTCAGCCGCTTCAATGACTTCAAAATCATCGTCGAGCTCCAGCGTCTCCAGGCCCCTCTCAATGAAAGTTACCCAATAATGTCTAGAGGTGACATTTGTTACCACGCCTTTTCCAAAGTCCTTATGATCAATCCTGGATCCAATACCTAGTAGTTTCATGATGTTTTTTTGTCAAATTAAACATTTATTGTGGGAATATTCAAAAATGGACTTTTTGTTTCGAGGCCTACTTCATTTGGTTACTGCTGTAAATGAGTCCATCATGGAACCCTGTTGAGTATTCCTTTAAAAGTGAAAAAAATAACCAAAGTTTAAAATTTCGGCGATGACCCTTAGAATAATTTAACAACTAAAAGCCCTAACTTTACAGCTTTGCAAATTTGTATCAGGAGTTGATGAACAATATGATTACATTCGATGAGTCCATTGAGGTAAAAGGAGCCAGAGTACATAATTTAAAGGACATAGACGTATCTATTCCAAGAGACAAACTAGTGGTCATCACCGGACTGTCTGGAAGCGGCAAATCGTCTCTTGCTTTCGATACCATTTACGCCGAAGGTCAAAGACGATATATTGAAACGTTTTCAGCTTATGCCCGTCAGTTTTTGGGAACGCTTGAGAGACCGGATGTTGATAAAATCGACGGTCTTTCGCCAGTCATCGCTATCGAACAGAAAACAACCAGTAAGTCGCCCAGGTCTACTGTGGGAACCATCACAGAGATCTACGATTTTTTTAGGCTTCTCTACGCAAGGGCGAGTGATGCCTACAGCTACAATACGGGAGAAAAAATGGTTAGTTATTCGGATGAGCAGATTAGAAAACTGATCCTTAATGATTTTTCTAAAAAGCGAATCAACATCTTGGCCCCGGTTGTAAGATCAAGAAAAGGTCACTATCGCGAACTTTTCGAACAAATTGCTAAACAGGGTTTTGTAAAAGTTCGTGCAGATGGAGACATAGTGAATCTTGAAAAAGGGATGAAACTGGATCGATACAAAACACATGATATCGAGATTGTCATTGACAGGCTGCTGGTTGATGAAACTGAAGAAACTGAAAAAAGGCTCATGGAGTCGATCAACACGGCTATGTATCATGCGGACGATGTATTAATGATCCTTGATCAGGATACCCAGGAAACCAGGTACTTCAGCAGGAATCTCATGTGTCCAAGCTCAGGTATCTCTTATCCTGCCCCCGAACCCAACAATTTTTCATTCAATTCTCCCAAAGGTGCATGCCCCAAGTGTAATGGTATTGGTGAATTATACGAAGTAAACCCAAACAAAATTGTGCCCGATGAACAACTATCAATTTCTAATGGCGCCATTGCACCACATGGTCCACAGAAAAAGAGTTGGATTTTCAAGCAGTTTGAAACCATCGCTCAGAGATTTGATTTTAAACTCACCGATCCATGGTCTAAAATTCCCAAAGAGGCTAAAGAGATTATTTTGTACGGAGGCAAGGATAAGTTCTCTGTCCAAAGCAAGGTATTAGGCGTCACGAGAGACTACCAAATTGATTTTGAGGGTGTTGCCAACTTTTTACAGAACCAATATAAGTCAAACTCAACATCTCTGGTTCGATGGGCAAAAGACTATATGGATAAGGTTCCTTGCAGTGAGTGTAACGGTTCACGGCTTAAGAAAGAGTCCTTACACTTTAAGGTAGCTGGAAAGACAATTGCTGAAGTCGTTAATTTAGATATTTCTGAATTAGCCCTTTGGATTGAGGGTCTTCAAAAGGAACTTACAGAGAAGCAATACAAAATCGCTAATGAAATCCTAAAGGAACTAAAAAACAGGGTCCAATTCCTTCTTGATGTTGGCCTCAATTATCTTACACTCAATAGGAGCTCAAAGTCCTTATCAGGTGGTGAAGCTCAGCGCATAAGGCTTGCAACTCAAATTGGCTCACAGCTTGTAGGAGTACTCTACATTTTAGATGAACCCAGTATTGGCTTACATCAACGCGATAACAATAAGCTCATTTCTTCCTTAGAGGCCTTGAGAGACGTTGGGAATTCTGTAATCGTTGTAGAACACGATAAAGACATGATAGAAAGGGCAGATCACGTCATTGATATCGGTCCCCATGCAGGTCATCACGGTGGTGAAATAATAAGCGAGGGAACACCTAAAGAACTGCTTTCTCACAACACGCTCACCGGAGACTATTTAAGTGGTAAAAAGGAAATAGCCGTCCCAAAAAAGCGCAGAGATGGCAATGGTAAATTTCTTGAGCTGGAAGGCTGTACCGGAAATAACCTGAAAAACGTCAGTGTTCAATTTCCCCTGGGTAAAATGATTGGTGTAACCGGCGTTTCGGGTAGTGGGAAGTCTACATTGATCAATGAAACCCTCTATCCTATTTTAAATGCCCATTACTTTAACGGAGTGAAAAAACCGATGGCCTACAAGCGTATTAAGGGTCTGGAACACATAGACAAGGTAATTGATATCAATCAATCCCCAATTGGAAGGACCCCGCGGAGCAACCCGGCCACCTACACAGGAGTGTTCAGTGAAATCAGAAGTCTTTTTTCGAAGATTCCGGAAGCAATGATCAGAGGTTACAAGCCTGGTCGTTTCAGTTTTAATGTGGCAGGTGGACGCTGCGAAACCTGTAAAGGCGGTGGACTTAAGGTTATTGAAATGAACTTTTTGCCCGATGTCTATGTTGAATGTGAGACCTGTCAGGGAAAAAGATTCAATAGAGAAACACTGGAAATACGGTACAAAGGAAAGTCCATTAGCGATGTGTTGAATATGACCATTGAAGATGCTGTTGGTTTTTTTAAACACATTCCAAAAATACACCGCAAGCTAAAAACCATTGAAGATGTTGGACTTGGATACATCACACTTGGGCAGCAGAGCACTACCCTTTCCGGTGGTGAAGCACAGCGGATCAAACTGGCAACGGAGTTGAGTAAACGAGATACTGGAAATACCTTTTATATTCTGGATGAACCCACAACGGGCTTACATTTTGAAGATATTAATGTGTTGATGAAAGTGCTGAACAAAATTGCAGATAAGGGAAATACGGTACTTATCATAGAACACAACCTGGACGTTATTAAAATGGTTGACCATATCATTGACATTGGTTATGAAGGCGGGAAAGGTGGTGGAAATATTGTAGCAACCGGCACACCAGAGGAACTTATTCAAAACGAGAAAAGCTATACTGCGAAGTATCTAAAAAAAGAATTAAACTAAACTATGAGAAAACATATGAAGCACAGAAATTGGAATGAAATTAAAACAAACGATTCCTGGGCCATTTTTAAAATTATGGGGGAATTCGTCAATGGGTTCGAGGCTATGAGCCGCATAGGTCCCTGTGTTTCTATCTTTGGTTCTGCTCGAACAAAGGAAAACAATCGGTACTATCAACTTGCTGTAGAAGTTGCTGAAAAAATTGTTGAACACGGTTACGGCGTGATCACAGGAGGAGGGCCAGGTATCATGGAGGCAGGTAACCGAGGTGCCAACAAAGCAGGAGGAACATCGGTTGGCTTAAATATTGATTTGCCTTTTGAGCAGCATGACAATCCGTATATTGATCCGGATAAGGTTCTGGACTTCGATTATTTCTTTGTGAGAAAAGTGATGTTCGTTAAATACAGCCAGGGGTTTGTGGTAATGCCCGGTGGTTTTGGAACTCTCGACGAATTATTTGAAGCTTTAACCCTGATACAAACAAATAAGATTGAAACCTTTCCAATTATCTTAGTAGGTACGGATTTTTGGGGTGGTTTAATCGATTGGGTTAAAACAACACTGGTCGAAGCAGGAAATATAAGTCCTGAAGATCTGGACCTTATTCATTTGGTGGATTCTGCTGATGATGTGATAAAAATCTTAGACAGTTTCTATACCAAATACGACCTAAGACCTAACTTTTAAGATGACGACTGGTTTTAAGGTGCAAAAATCATTGTTTGTGTTTAATTCTCAGCCAGAAATACATATTTCAGTGATAATATATAAGCCAAGGGCCTTCTATCGTATCGGCTTCTTCAACCATTGTGTAGACCATCTTCAGTGCTACACTCAAAATAAAATAGAACAGACTAGGAGCCCTTTAAACGCAACCAAAATCTTTTTTAATGATCTAATGAATGTGCAACGGATTGGTCTTTTACATTCATAATCGCTTAACCCTTAAAGCTTAAATGCTTTGAAGAAAGGAATCATATATGGTATTTTAACTGTATGCTCTCTGTTAGACCTTAGCGGACAGAACAAAGTTGAAATTTCTGCTATTTTGATTCCGGATTCTCTGAAAATGAGAGTCTCTCAACGTATCGTTTATCAGAATACGACTCAGGATACGTTAAATACCATCTACCTGAACGACTGGAATAACAGTTATAGCACCAAAACGACACCTTTGGCCAAGAGGTTCGAAGAGGAATTCAGCACCAAATTCCACCTGGCTAAAAGTAGTGATCGTGGATATACCGTTATCACCTCACTGACAGATGTCAATAATAACAATTTGCAATTTCACTATTTAAGAGAACATCCTGATGTAGTGAAGGTAAAGCTGAAGGAGCCTCTGCTGCCTAATGCTCATTACGACATCCACCTTAAATATATTCTAAGATTCCCAAATGACCGTTTTACAGGTTATGGCGTGAACTCCAATAAGGACTTTAACCTTAAAGACTGGTATATTAATCCTGCTGTCTATGACGGTAAATGGCATTATTACAGTAATAAAAACTTAAATGACATGTTTGTTCCGGTTGCTGATATTGATATCAAACTGGAGCATCCAAATACATTTCAGATCATTTCTGAACTAGATCTTATAGACAACAAGTTTAACAATGGTATTCAGATCTCGCATTTAGCAGGAAAGAACAGAACTGACAATTTCATGGTCATCAGTAAACTGCACAGATACCGATTCGTTGGTACGGATGACCTGGTGATGATCTCAAACATTAATGAAAAGGGCCTACCTCCTTATGAAAAAGTGTTGCTAACCGATAAAATCACAAAGTATCTTGTTGAGAACCTTGGGCCGTATCCGCATCAAAAGTTATTGGTATCAGAATTGGAATACGAACGGAATCCCTTGTACGGGCTCAATCAGCTACCAAATTTTTTGCAACCTTTCCCCGACAACCTTCAGTATGAACTCAAATTGCTGAAAACAGCCTTAAAAAAGTACATTGATAATGTATTAATTCTGAACCCTAGGAAGGAATATTGGTTGAGTGAAGGGCTCCAGATCTATTTGTTAATGAAGTATGTGGAAGAGTACTATCCCGATGCAAAACTTTTGGGTTCCATTGGAGACCTCTGGGTCATAAGAAGCTCCCATGCCGCTGATCTGGGGTTTAACTTTCAATACTTCCTGTATTTTATGGAAATGGCCCGCAAAAATAACGATCAGCCACTAACTACTTCAAAAGACTCACTGGTAAAATTTAATGCGAATATTGCAGGTAAGTACAAGGCTGGTATTGGATTGCGCTATTTAAACGATTATCTGGAGGATCAGGATTTAAATGGTGCTCTAATGGACTTTGTTCATAAACATCAATTACAAAGAGTTGAATTGAAGGATTTTGAAGAATTTATAAAAAACTGGTCTAACAAGGATGTGAACTGGTTTTTTGATGATTATCTGGATTCCCGAGTAAAGTACGACTACAAATTAAAAAAGACTGTTTCTACGGAAGATTCTTTATCTGTAATCATAAGAAACAAAAGAAAAAATGAAATGCCGGTATCCCTCTTTGCCCTTCAAAACGATAGTGTTGTTAAAAAGCTATGGATACCAGGTTTTAAGGGTACTAAGGTAATTACCATCCCAAAAGATAGTATTGAACGCGTAGCTCTTGACTACGATCAGATCATTCCTGAATTTAATCAGCGAAACAACTATCGATCCGTAAAAAAAAATATCCTTCTTAATCGAAAGCCATTGCAGGTAAGGCTATTCAAAGACATTGAAGACCCCTATTACGATCAGGTCTTTATCATGCCTTTAATAGAATTTAACAATATTTATGACGGACTAACCCTGGGGACTAAGTTTTACAATAAAAGTATTTTGAGAAAGCGCCTCAATTATAATATTTCCCCTCAGTACGCCTTCAACTCAAAGAGTATCACTGGGTCAGGCTTCTTTACCTATACCCACAACATTGAAGGACACGATCTGTACGATATCACTTATGGGATCGGAGGTTCTTACCAGTCCTTTGCACAGGATGCATTTTTTACCTCTATTAGACCAACCCTTACCCTGAGATTTAGGGATAAAGATGATTTTAGATCAGATAAAAGAGATTTTATGAGCATGAGACTTGTTAGCATTCAGAGGAATCTGGGACCTGATGCTATTGTCGATGTGACAGAACCGGATTACAATGTATTTAATGTGCGCTACATTAAATCAAATCCTGGAATCATAAATTATTCCAAGTTCTTTGCCGACTACCAGCTAGCGGATCAATTCAGTAAAGTCTCTGTAAACTTCGAATACCGAAAACTTACTAAAAACAACCGGAATTTTGGTTTGCGGTTTTTTGCTGGTATCTTCCTAAACAATGATACCGACCCTAACTCTGACTACTTTAGCTTTGCTCTTGATCGTCCAACGGACTACTTATTTGATTTGAACTACTTCGGTAGGTCGGAAGCCACAGGCTTTTTTAGTCAACAAATCATAATTGCAGAAGGGGGCTTCAAATCTCAATTGGAACCTGCCTTTGCTAACCAATGGATGACCACAGTAAACGCTACAGCTTCAATCTGGCGCTATATTCAGGCGTATGGTGATATAGGTCTGGTAAAAAACAGAGGCTCTGATCCGATTTTTGTGTATGACGCAGGTATTAGATTGGTACTTGTTGAGGATTACTTTGAAATCTTTTTTCCGGTGTACTCGAATTTAGGTTGGCAAATCGCCCAACCCCGCTATGCCGAAAATATTAGATTTATGTTTACTCTGGATCCACAGGTGTTATTTAGTCTGTTTACACGAAAATGGTATTGATAAATTCTTACTTAAATGTTAATTTCGACTTTATTATTGCATTATTGTAAATAAAAATGGGTCTGTACTGAGTTTTTATTAAATTTATAACAATTGACGGTCTTGTTTAAAATGAGCGCATTTCTTAATTTTGCCACTTATTGAAAATGCTATGAAATCCAATCCCGATACAAAATCTGAAATTACTTTTGAGGACTTCAAAAAAGAAGTTCTCAACGATTACAGGTTAGCAGTTACAAGTAGAGAGTGTAGTTTGTTGGGTCGCCGCGAGGTACTTACCGGGAAAGCTAAATTCGGAATTTTTGGAGACGGGAAGGAAGTGCCACAGATTGCCTGGGCAAAGGCTTTTAAAAATGGTGATTTTAGATCTGGATATTACAGGGATCAAACGTTCATGATGGCTATTGATGCCTTAACCATCGAACAATTTTTTGCCGGACTTTATGCCAATACCGATCTGAAGGAAGAACCCATGTCTGCAGGTCGCCAGATGGGAGGCCATTTTGCAACACATAGTCTGGATGATAAAGGGGATTGGAAAGATTTAACCGCTCAAAAAAATTCCAGTGCCGATATCTCACCTACAGCAGGTCAAATGCCGAGACTACTAGGGCTGGCGCAGGCTTCGAAAATCTATAGAAATGTTCGATCGACTAATTCGAAAAAATTCTCTAGAAAAGGAAAGGAAGTAGCCTGGGGAACAATTGGTAATGCCAGTACAAGTGAGGGCCTATTTTTCGAAACCATAAATGCTGCAGGTGTACTTCAGGTACCAATGGTCATAAGCATCTGGGATGATGAATATGGAATTTCTGTCCACGCACGGCATCAGACCACAAAGGAAAATATTTCTGAAATTCTAAAAGGATTTCAAAGAGATGAACATCATAATGGTTATGAGATTTTTAGAGTAAAAGGGTGGAATTATCCGGAGCTCATCGACGTGTATCAAAGAGCTGGAAAAATTGCCAGGAAAGAACACGTACCGGTAATGATTCATGTCCAGGAATTAACACAACCACAAGGGCACTCTACTTCCGGATCTCATGAACGCTACAAAGATAAGGAGCGTCTGGCCTGGGAAGAGGAGTATGATTGCAATGCCCAGATGAGATCATGGATCATTGACAATAATATTTCCACTGATGAGGAGCTGAAAACGCTTGAAAAAGAGATAAAGAAGGCGGTGCGAGAAGGAAAAAAGAAAGCCTGGTCTGCGTTTATCAACCCTATTCAGGAGGAAAGAAAAACGGCTATCAGTCATCTGATGGCATTAAGTCAAAGCAGTCCTAATGGTGTCTTTATCAACAAACTGATAAATGATTTAAAGGATATTGACGAACCATTAAGGAAGGATATTTTATCTGCTAGCAGAAAAGCACTACGGTATGTTGTAGGTGAAACTTCCAATGCAAAAGCTGCTCTTCAAAACTGGATCAATAGTTATATCCTTGAAATTCAGCCAAAATACAGTTCGCACTTACACAGCGAAAGTTCATTGGCCGCTGAACATCAAAAAGAAGTTGCACCGGAGTATGATAAGGATGCTCCCTCAGTAGACGGTCGTGTGGTTCTTAGGGACAATTTTGAAGCGATCTTTCATAAACACCCCAATGCGCTGGTATTTGGAGAAGATTCAGGACATATTGGCGATGTCAATCAAGGTCTTGAAGGACTGCAGGAAAAATTTGGTAAACTCAGAATCGCGGATGCGGGAATTCGTGAAGCGACTATCTTGGGTCAGGGAATTGGAATGGCCATGCGAGGCCTGAGGCCCATAGCTGAGATTCAGTATCTCGACTATCTGCTTTACGCACTTCAAATCATGAGCGATGATCTGGCAACCATACAATATAGAACCAAAGGACGGCAGAAGGCACCTGTCATTGTAAGAACTCGAGGTCATAGACTGGAAGGAATCTGGCATTCAGGTTCACAAATGGGTGGCATTTTAAATCTTATACGAGGGATTCATGTATTAGTACCCAGGAACATGACCAAAGCCGCTGGTTTCTATAACACCCTCCTTGAGAGCGATGAACCTGCTCTGATCGTCGAGTGTTTGAATGGTTACAGGTTAAAAGAAAAAATGCCTTCCAACCTTGGAGAATTCAAAACCGAAATTGGTGTTGTAGAGACCATTAAAGAAGGGGAAGACATCACTCTGGTTTCCTATGGTTCCACTTTAAGATTGGTGGAGGAAGCCTCTAAAGAACTTCAGGCAGTTGGGATCGATGCTGAGATTATAGATGTGCAGTCATTATTACCTTTTGACCTTCGTCAGGACATTGTTAAGAGTGTTGCTAAAACAAACCGCCTCATGATTATTGACGAAGACGTCAAAGGTGGTGCTTCCGCTTATATTTTGGATCAGATACTCAATGTTCAGAATGCCTTTATGTATTTAGACAGTCAGCCTAAAACCTTAACAGCGAAAGCCCATCGTCCTGCTTACGGCACCGATGGAGATTATTTTTCAAAGCCTTCAACTGAAGATATTTTTGAAGAAGTATACGCCCTAATGTCTGAAACCAATCCGGAGGATTTCCCGAACCTACGGTGATCATTGACAAGTACTACAGATCGATTTCGCAATACTGACGGATGTCATAATTTTCACCTCTCGTATGATTTAACTTTAGCGCTTTAGTTCTAAGTTTAATACATGCTCACCCAAGACCTTCTATCCTCATTTCAAAGAAAATCTGACTTTGTCAACTATCTCAAGCAAAACAAACACAACAACCCCGTATTTGAAAGGGCGCTGGAAAAAGTGGCTTATGAAAATGAGCTTTTACCTTTACAAGCTGAACTTGTTGATTTCCAGCGCTGGGTACAGAAGGAAAACAAAAAGATTGCTATTATTTTCGAAGGGCGCGACGCATCAGGTAAAGGGGGAACGATAAAGCGTTTCAAAGAACACCTGAACCCCAGGGCCATGCGCGTGGTTGCACTCAATAAACCTACAGAAATTGAACGCAATCAATGGTACTTTAACAGGTACATCAAAGAATTGCCCAATGCAGGTGAAATTGTATTCTTTGACAGAAGCTGGTACAACCGGGCAGTAGTGGAGCCGGTTATGGGCTTTTGTACTCCAGAGCAATACAACCGATTCATTATTCAGGTTCCTGAATTTGAGCATATGCTCTATGAATCGGGAACCATTTTAATAAAATTCTGGTTTTCTGTTTCGAAAGAGGAACAAAAAAAGCGTTTTGAAAAGCGACTCAACAACCCACTTAAAAAATGGAAATTCAGTCCTGTTGACGAAAAGGGGCAGGAGCTCTGGGACGAGTTTACCAATTACAAAAATCAGATGTTCTCACGAACCCATAATGCCTTTAGCCCATGGATTGTGATAAAGGCCAATGATAAAAAACAAGCACGTTTGGAAAGCATTAAGTACGTGCTGAGTTTGTTTGATTATGACCATAAGGGAGAAAATTATAAGAACCTCCTCCCCGACCCAAACATTGTACAACGTTATTTTAGAAATACCATCCAACTCGACAGATAATGGAGAACGATTTACATCTTACCGAGAAAGACATTCAGATACTGAATTCAAAAAAAGGACTGGAAGCACTTCTTCGCCTCAACCGGTTGGAGGTGAAGAAAGGCATCAAGAATGTGAAGTATGAAAAGCGCCTGGAAAAGCTGCAGGAAGAAATGCTTAAACTACAGCAATGGGTAGCTGCCAACCATAAAAAAGTGGTTATTTTATTTGAGGGTCGAGATGCAGCGGGAAAAGGCGGTGCCATCAGGCGAATTATTCAGCATTTACCTCCCAGGGCCATTAGAGTAGTTGCCCTCCCTAAACCAAACGAGACTGAACTGGGTCAGTGGTACTTTCAACGCTATATCAACAAGTTACCCAACGATGGCGAAATTGTATTTTTTGACAGAAGCTGGTACAATCGGGCCATTGTGGAGCCAGTAAATGGATTTTGTACCAAAAGACAATACGATGTATTTATGGGGCAGGTCAATGAGTTTGAAAAAATGATCCAGGATTCCGGCATCATCTTACTAAAATTGTATTTCTCCATTACCAGGAAAGAACAAGAGCGCCGTTTTAAAGATATCGTAGCATCTCCTACCAAGAAATGGAAGTATAGCGAAGTAGATAAAAAAGCTCTTTTGCTATGGGATGAGTACACAAAGTATAAGGAAGTCATGTTTGAAAAAACTCAGGAAGCCGCTCCGTGGAAGATCATTAAGGCCAATAAAAAAACCACAGCCAGAATCAGGGCACTAGAGTACGTTCTAAAGCAGATACCGTATGAAGTAAAAGATCTGGAACGCATTAAACACCAGACCTTTAAATCGATCCTGGAAGATTCGAAATGAGATCGATTGCCTATGGTGTTTTTAATAAACCTATTGTAGTGTTGTCATGACATTTCGCAGTGGCAGAACCAAAACTCTCGGAAAGTAATTTGCCATGGTTTTTCTATATTTAGGGATAAACTACAGAACATGTCCGATAAACCCTCCTTAATCACCCGAGACTGGCTGGCCATAGAACGCACCAAACTAGCCAACGAGCGAACTTTTCTGGCCTATTTCAGAACCTTTCTGGTTTTTCTGGGGACTGGCGTGACCATTCTTAAATTAGACCTGTTCTCAGATTTAAAGACATTCGGTATCATACTTATTGTTACTTCGGCTGTTGTTTTAGGCATCGGTCTTTTACGCCTGAAACAGGTGAGAACGGCCATCAGAAATTACTATCAGTAGAAAAGCATAATCCGATTAAGTGTTTGGCATGAGTTAAACAGTGTTGGTCGAAAAAACTTTTGAACCAGTGATAAAGTCATGAATTTAGCTGAAAAGAAAATTAAATGTCATGAAAACAAAAATCATAATTCCATTTTTAGGGTTCTTACTTCTGAGCTCTTGCATTGTTAAATCATTACATCCCTTTTATACAAGCGACAAGCTATCCTTTAATGAAAAGATGGTAGGCAGCTGGACAGACTCCAAAGATGGGCAATGGGAAATTTTATCCTTTAAAGAAGAATGGGCCAAAGAAACAAAAAGTCAAACTAAACTGACCAAAGAGGACCGTGAAGCCTATGAACGATTTAAAGATGGGTATGTCATTACCTATACCAAGAAGGACAAGGTTGGAGAATTTATAGCCATGCCTTTTAAGATTGATGAGGACCTTTTTCTCGATTTTACGCCTTTCTACTACGACTCCGATGAGCTCAACGGCTTGGTCGCTCAGCATCTTTTTAAAACTCATTCGGCTGCAAAGATTGTTTTCACCGGGACTGACGGTGTACAGATCAAATTTTTGAGCGAAGAAAAGGTGAAGCCCCTATTCAACCAAAACAACATTAGGTTAAAACACGAAAAGTCCGGTGTGGATGAAGACCTCATCCTTACTTCGCCATCTGAAGAATTGTATGAGTTTCTAAAAAAGTTTAACCGTTCCAGTATTGAGGATCGTTGGGAGGAAGATGTGTATCAACTAACAAGAGAGAATGCAAAACCTTAGTTTTTACCAATATTTGAAAGTTAAAAACAACCACAGTCCACTACTTTTTAATAGTGTGCTGTGGTCTTTAATGTTTATCACCTTATTGGTGGTTTTTACCAAAGGAGAAACCCCTATTAAAGTTGATTTTGCCTATACTTCAGTCTTCCTACTATTTTTGACCATTCCCGTTTTTCTCAATTTTTATCTGCTCATCCCCAGATTTCTTAAAAATGAGCGATACCCGCTGTATATTTCTCTTTTCCTGGGTAATTGGGTAGGTATTTCACTACTCATGGACCAGGTCATGCCAACTGTGCTCAATAATCTTTTTACAAATCTTTTCTTCATCTCCTACCCCACTGGAATGAACATTTTTATCATCACCAGTGTGGTACTGGTAGCATCAACTTTACTGAAACTTGCCGAGGATTGGTTTTATTTCAATAAGAATGAGAACCGCTTACTTCGTCTTAAGAATTCGCAGGTAGAAACCCAACTCTCTATGTTGAGAGCTCAGATCAATCCGCATTTTTTGTTCAACTCATTAAATGTGATCTACGCCCTTGCCTTGGAAAAGAACTCTAACATCACTAAGAGCATTTTACAATTATCTGATATTTTAAGGTATGTCATTTATGATAGCAATGTGGAACGCGTGACCCTGGAAACAGAAAAAGAATTGATTCAGAACTACATCAACTTCCAGAAACTCAGACTGAGGGAACAGCACAAAGTGGTTTTTTTAAGCGATATTGAGAACAAGAATTTTAAGGTTTACCCCATGCTGATGCTACCTCTTATTGAAAATGCCTATAAACATGGAGACCTTTCTTCTCCGGATGCTGTTATTTCAATTAATTTAGAGCAGAGGAAAAATGCGCTTTTGTTCCAAATCAACAACATAAAAAAAGAACAGGAAAAAGGAGGGTTATCGGAATCATCAGGCATTGGCCTTGAAAACATCAAATCAAATCTCGAATTGGTATATCCGAATTCCTCAGAGTTTATCATTAATGAATCATCAAAAAGTTTTGAGGTGATCATCACTATAAATGACCCAGATGCAAATGAATGATGAACTCATAAGATGTATAGTCATTGACGACGAGATCGCCTCGCAAAAAGTAATTGAACATTTTATTTCGGAAACGGAAGTGTTGCAATTGGTTGAATGTTTTTCAAACCCCAGAGAGGCATTTAAATACATACAACTAAACAGTGATATAGACCTGATTTTTCTCGATATCAATATGCCTGAACAGCACGGACTGGATTTTTACAAAAGTCTGGATGAAGCCCCTCCTGTTGTCTTTACAACCGCCTATCCTCAGTATGCAGTTGATGGTTTTGAAGTGAATGCTGTTGATTACCTGTTAAAACCCATTTCCTACGAACGCTTTCTCAAAGCCATTAAAAAAGTATTAGATCTCAAACCAAATCCACAGACAAACCCTTCCTTTTTATCATTGAAAGAAAATAAAACCGTCCATAAAATACAAATGGAGTCCATAATTTATATTGAAGCTGCCGGTGATTACGTTAAGGTTGTTACAAGCCATAAAAACATCATGACACACAGCACTTTTTCAAACTTCATGACACTACTACCGGATTTTTTTCTCAGGATCCATAAATCCTTCTGTGTTAATACAAATTACATTTCAAAACTGTCAGGAAATCAATTACAGATCGATGAGTACCAGCTGCCTATTGGACAAACTTATAAGTCCAGTGTTTTAAAATACCTCAAACTATAAATATGCCAGTATACTCATTATCAGAAATAAAAAAAGAACTCAAGTATTTAACTCCAGACGAGCTGCGGGAATTATGCGCTAGATTGGGGCGATTCAAAGCCGAAAACAAAATCCTGATGACCTATGAACTCTTTTACAAAGAACAGGAAGAAACTTTTGTTGAACATATAAAAGAAGAATTGTCCGATAGTTTTTCCAACATAAATACAAACAGTTATTTCTACATGAAAAAAACAATTAGAAAGATTCTAAAACAAATCAGACTGTTTTCGCGTTTATCGAGAAGTAAAAGCACAGAAATTGAGTTACTGTTGTTTTTCTGCGAGGAACTCAATCAATTAAACCCCTCGATACATAATAATAAGATGCTCGGAAATTTATACCGACGCCAAATAGAGCATATGAATAAAAGACTCAACTCTTTACACCCTGATCTACAATACGATTATCGAAAGATGATTGAGGAGCTCAAATCACCGCTGAAATGAGTCGCCATTGTCATTCCATATTTATCGGACTTTTCCTATCTGTTTCTTTATACGGACAGGATTACAAGGGATCGTTTTCTCTTAGTTATCCCATAACGATTGACCAGAACTTTATAGGTGAAAACTATGTTGGTTTTCTTGATGTTGGATTAAGTTATCATTGCGTAAATTACCAGTACATCTCAATTGGAGCATCTTTTGATGCTTCCATTTTTTCCAATAACGACAACCTGGACCTCAGCTCGCTCGATAGCTATAAAGCCATCGCCTACATCCTCGAACCTAAGATAAATATAGTAGGTACCATTCCTTCATTGGAAATGATTCACCCTTTTGTAGGCCTGGGTTATTCATTTTTGCTGTTTGATATATCCGGGGTAAATCCGGGGTTAGGTATTATTGAAGACGGGGAAACGCTATATGGTTTTTCATTTAATACTGGGTTAAAAACAGATGTCTCTAAAAGGGTTTTTGTAATTTTAGAGTATGACTTTACCCGTGTTGAAAGGGATGGGCTTGTGCCAAATACCAGATACAATAAAAATGTGAACTTTATCAAGTTAGGGGTAGGTTTTAGATTCTAATGGATAACATTATTCACAAATTTTATTCATCCTTTAAAAAACTGGATGCAGAAGCCATGGTATCCTGTTACCATAAGGACATTGTCTTTTCTGATCCTGCCTTTGGTAAACTCAAAGGGGATCGCGCTGGAAATATGTGGCGAATGCTCCTGGATTCACAGAAGAACAAAGATTTTAAGATTAGTTATGATCGAATCTCACTCAGCGGAACGAGAGGGACTGCCCATTGGGAAGCCAGTTATACCTTTTCAAAAACAGGAAGAACAGTAAACAATGTCATTACTGCAGACTTTGTATTGAAAGACGGTTTGATTATTGTGCATACAGACCGCTTTGATTTACATCGCTGGGCCAGACAGGCGTTTGGTTTAAAAGGGCTTGTTTTTGGGGGGACTGATTTCTTTCAAAAGAAACTTCAAAAGAAAACCAACGCTCTACTATCTGAATACGAAAAAAAGCTAAGCAGTCTTAAATGACAACAGAGAAAGGATGGAGACTTTATAGAATAAGCTTTACACGGTTTTACATTTTTGCTCAAAAAAGTTTGTCTTTGTTTACAACATGGATATGATCTTAGGAGTATTCCGGCACTTTACCTCGAACACCTTTGTAAAAGCCGTAAATAAACTCAAAATCCCTCTCTTTATTTTCAGTAGGATAAAAGGGCTCTGATACAAGATTCCTCTTGTTTGCAAAATCCAGTGTAAACATAATAATGGGTACTTGGGCAGCCTTTGCTATATAGTAAAAACCTGTTTTCCATTCCTCTACTTTTTTTCGCGTTCCCTCCGGAGCCAGAGTTAAACGAAACTCGTCCTCTGATTCAAAAAGCGCTACTATTTGATCCACCATATTGGTTTTGGTACCTCGGTCCACAGGTTTACCTCCTATAGCCCTGAAATAATACCCCAATGGCCACTTAAACAGCTCCTTCTTACCTATAAAGTTTGTTTTGACCCCGGTTATTTTCCGCAAAAGTAATCCTATGTAAAAGTCGTGCCAGCTCGTATGGGGTGCGGCAATAATAACCGCTTTTTTAATTTGATTCTTTGAAAAATCAGTATTTCCCTCCAGCCTCCAACCGAGTAATTTGAAATAAATGAATCTGGCAAGTAAACGCATATTACATTTTGCGGTATAGTTCAAAAAGGTCCTGATCTGAAATTTTTTTTCTCCAGCTAGATCCCAATGCATTTTCCCAAAGTGGCTCCAGACTGAATGCAACTTTAATCATTGTTTCAATTTCTTCAGAATTCAGGTCAGCACAAATTCCAGTTGGAAGGTTAACCTGATGACACTCTCTCATTTGTCTGAAAAGATCCACATCCTTTGGATAGTAATTTTCAAGGTGTTCAAAAACAATACAGTTTCCAATGCCGTGCCTGGTGCCCAATACATAAGACAAACCATAACTCATAGCGTGAACAATACCAACTTGAGAATAAGCTATACTCATCCCTCCATGCCAGGATGCCATCATCAACAAGTCGTCTGCTTCTTTTTTCGATAAGGAATCGTTTAGAAATACATCAAGACACATCTCATACGCCTTTTCCCCATAACTCTTACTAAAAGCGTTGAGATAAGTGCCGTTTAATGATTCTACAGAATGAATAAAGCAATCCATGCCGGTATAAAACCACTGGTCTTTAGGGACATCTTTAATAAGTTCAGGGTCCAGTATCACCTGATCAAAAGGTGTGTAGTCACTGTTAATCCCCAATTTTCGATCCGGACCGGTTAAAACGGTAGTCCTTGAGACTTCTGCTCCTGTGCCGGATACTGTTGGTATACCTACATGGTATATCGCAGGGTTTTTCACCAGATCCCAACCTTGATAATCACTTGCTTCTCCTCTGTTGGTAAGCATGATTGAAACTGCCTTTGCCAGATCCAAAGTACTCCCTCCGCCAATACCAATTATTCCTGAGGGTCTATCACGATGCTTTAAAATAATATCTTCAACTAATTTATCGACCTGGGCTGTTTTGGGCTCTTCTTCAACAGAAACGTAGATAATTTCATCGGCATAGGCCAGGGGAATCCGCCCGGTTAGCCAGGCATTTCCTTTAAAAACATCATCAACAATAAATACAAAAGGAGCCTTATCGCTTATTCGCTTGTCTTCAATAATGTCTCCTAACTGATTAAAACTTCCTCGGCCAAATACCACTCGGGAAACCATTGGATAATTTTTATAACTCATGTAATTATTGTTATTGGGCAAAAATAGCAAGTTAGGTTTACAAATAATACCTGTTTGTACTTTTCATTCATTATTGCTGACTAGTACCCGCTTTTATATGTAAAAACTCATGTGAGCTCTTCAAGTATCTCATCGGCTGATGAAACAGTTTTAAAATTCCGATCTTTCAGGTCCTGATCTTTGACTTTTTCGTGTTCCCATGTCGTATGAAAGGGAATATGGATGGCGTGTGATCCAATCTCCAACAACGGGAGGATGTCTGATCTAAGTGAATTACCAACCATTAAAAATGATTCTGGCGCAATGTCTAAATGACTTAATAAGCGTCTGTAGTTATCCGCTTTTTTATCGCTTAAAACCTCTATATGATGAAAATACTTAATCAATCCAGACTTTTCCAGCTTTCGCTCCTGATCAAGCAGGTCGCCTTTGGTTGCAAGAATAAGCCTGTATTTCTTAGAAAGAACAGCCAGTACCTCTTCAATTCCAGGCAATAATTCCACAGGTTTATTGATCATATCCTTTCCAATTTGTATGATCTCTTCAATAATCCTTGGATCTACCGTCCTGTTGCTTAGCTCTATACCCATTTCAATCATAGATAACATGAAGCCTTTAACTCCATAGCCGTATACAGGAAGGTTGTCCAGCTCTTTTTTAAAAAGCTCCTGATCTATTTTATTTGGCGTCTCATAAGACTTGAAAAGCTCTGCAAAACGTGCCTCAGCCTCCCGAAAATAAGTTTCGTTCACCCAAAGAGTATCATCTGCATCGAAACCAACAACCTTTATTTCGGAATAATCTATTGCCATAATTTCCGAGCTTTTTCTAAATCCTCAGGCGTGTCTATTTCAACGCCTTGAATACTTGTTTCAATCATTTTTATGCGCTTTCCATACTCGAGATACCTGATACACTCAATCTTTTCAGTGGCTTCAAGCATTCTCATCGGTAAAATAGCAAAGTCAAGGATAGCCTGCTTTCTGAATGCATATATTCCCTTGTGTTTAAAATACTTCGTGTTTTCAAGCTTTGCCCTCGGGTAGGGAATTGGACTTCTCGAAAAATAAAGTGCAAAGTTCTGTTTATCAACAATTACTTTTACTGTATTTGGATTTACAATTTCCTGCTGGTCATGGATTTCGACCATAAGCGATGCCAGATCTATTTCATGATTGGGATCATTGCGAAAAGCCGAGAGAACTCTGTCTAGGCTTTCTTTTTCTGTGAAAGGTTCATCACCCTGCACATTAACAACAATATCGCAATCGATGTCTTCAACGGCCTCAGCTATTCGATCGCTTCCGGATTCATGTTCCTTTCTGCTCTTAATGCACAACCCTCCATTGGAGCTTATTTCTTCATAGATTGTATCACTGTCAGTAACCACATAAACTTCGTCAAAAAGAGACGTATTAAGGGTCGCTTCGTAGGTTCTTAAAATCACTGACTTTCCTGCCAGATCCTGCATAAGCTTGCCCGGAAATCTCGATGCGGCATAACGTGCCGGAATCATTGCAATACACTTCATTTAAACAAGATTATTATCAAAAATAGTTCTTTTATTCTGTAAACATCTGATCATTAAAACCAATTAGGTAAAGTTTATCCTTAGCCCTGGTCACAGCGGTGTAGAGCCATCTTAGGTAATCCCGATTCATACCGTCCGGTAAATATGGTTGTTCTACAAATATAGTTGACCACTGTCCTCCCTGGGACTTATGACAGGTAATGGCATAGGAAAATTTTACCTGGAGGGCATTGAAATACTTGTTGTTCTTTATGCTTAAAAAACGTTTATAGTTGGAACTGACCTCGGCATAGTCCTCAGCAACTTTTTGATAAAGCTTATTGGATTCTTCATACGACAGAGAGGGCGTTTCGGCATCTATTGTATCCAGAAGTAATACAGTTTCAAAAGGTCTCATTTTCGGATAATCAACCATTTTAACTTTAACCTCTGCAAATTGAAAACCGTATAACTCTTTAAAGGCAAAAATCTCCAAAACCTCAATAATGTCTCCGTTAGCTATAAAGCCTGCTTCGCTCGAGGGTTTTATCCAAAAATAGTTGTTTTTTACAACCATCAAATAATCGCCTGCAGCAAGCTTTGTTTCTCGAAACAGAATGCGATCGCGAATTTGTTTATTGTAAAGGTTGGCCCTTTTATTGCTCCGAACAATTATGGCTGTTTCTTCATGTCCATTGCGGGTATAAGCATCATTTATGGCATCCATGATTTCATAGCCATCGATAAGGCGTACAATATCGAGCTGATTAGAAATATGAAATTGAAAACTATTGTAAAGCTCATCTCTCAGTGCTTCTCTTATAGCCGTGGCGTTTAAAAGAATACCCGAATCCTCAGTCTGACGAACTACCTGAGTCATTTCGATACTGGTTACCTCTTTCTGATATCCCAACTCTAAAAGAGAGGGGTTAAGCGCTGGACTCAGATCCAATTTAATTGGTGGTAACTGTGCCTTGTCACCAATCAAAATTAAGCGGCATCCATAACCAGAGTATACATACTGTATGAGATCATCCAGAAGCGAGTTGTAGCTGGGTCCTTTTTGGTCTGTAGGTCTGTCAGGGATCATTGAGGCCTCGTCAACGATGAAAATCGTATTCCGATGTTTGTTAGGCTGCAGAACAAATTTTACGCCTCCGCCTTTGTCCTTCTTGGGAAAATATATTTTCTTGTGTATGGTAAAAGCTTCCTGCCGAGCGTAGGCAGATATCACCTTTGCCGCTCTTCCTGTTGGAGCTAGTAAAACAGCACTCTTTTTTACCTCCCAAAGACATGAGACAAGGGTGCCTATGATACTCGTCTTCCCAGTCCCAGCATAACCTGTTAAGACGTATAATTCATTGGGTCTTGACTCAAGGATGAATTGGGAAAGTTGAGTCAATGCAACATCCTGGACATCTGTTGTTTGAAAACCAAATTTTGATTTTAACAGTGTGTAAAATGTTCCCGGAGAGTTGATCATAAATTGAAAATTAGGCAACAAGATAACAACATAATGTCATTTAAAGGAGACTCCTTAGCCCTTATTAGGAATGAACTTATTTTTGTGTTTCAAGATTTTTGTGAACCAAAAAAAATTGTAGATTTGTCACTGACCTAATTTAATAAGCTAACTATGTTAAAAGTAATTATTGCTGTTGTTGCCATTATACTTGCAACGATTGGTATTGTATGGTTGATCGATAAATTTATTCCAAGAAAAATCAGACCTGTTATTAATCTTGTTCTTTGGGGGCTGATCGTATATCTGGCTTACATTACTTTTATGTCTGTATACGGTGAGATTCAGTTTAATCAGCTTAAAAAGGAACGTTATCAGGTCGTTATTGATAGACTAATTGACGTACGTGACGCGCAATTAGCACACAAAGAGGTCACCGGAAAATATGCCGGTACTTTTGATAGCTTAGTTCGCTTTATAGATACAGCCCAAGTGGCCATTACCCAACGGCGAGATTCAACTTATGTAGATGAAGAGCTAACGAAACGATACGGTGGTGTGGAGACATTTTCTACGACTGTGGTAATTGATACACTGGGATATTATTCGGTAAAAGACTCGTTGTTCTCAGGAAAGAACTTTAAGGATATGAGTAAGGTTATGATAGGACAGCCAAATGCCGAATTTAAATTGCAGTCCGGGTTTTTGGACAACATTCCTGTCTTTGAGGCAAGTGTAGATAAATCGATCATCCTGCACGATCAGGATCCCAATCTGGTAGCTAAAGAAAAGCAGGTGGTTTCTGTTGATGGAGTTAATGGTCCATCCCTTAAAGTGGGCTCCATGGAAGAAATTAAAACAGTAGGTAACTGGCCAAAGAATTTCGCCACCAAAAAAGAATAGAAACTTGATATCAACAAAAAAAGCGTTGTCCATTCAAATCAATTTGAATGGACTTTCTTTTTGTATTTTAAATAAATCGGATCAAAGCATAGAACACCTTCATGAGGTTGACTTTGAAAAACCTCTGACACCTCATGAATTACTACCCCATTTAAAGGCTGAATTAGGTTCAAAGACTATTTTCTCTCAGGATTTTAACGAAGTAGTAGTAGTACATCAAAATGAGTTGAGTTCTCTAGTACCTGAAGATTTATTTGATGAAAAGAACAGTGCTGATTACCTTAAATACAACTCAAAAATCTTAAAGTCGGACTATATTGCCAACGACAGTATTTCATTGGCACGTGCTAAAAATGTATACGTACCATACGTTAACATTAACAACTATATTTTTGATACCTTCGGTCAATTTGTTTACAAACACTCTATAACCGTTTTCGCTGAAACCCTTCTAAAATTAAAGCGAGTCGACCACTCCAAAAAGGTTTTCATCAATGTGAATACAAACTCCTTTGAAATGGTAGTGCTGCAGAACAATGAATTGCTGCTCACTAATGTGCACCAGTACTACACCAAAGAAGATTTACTTTATTTCGTGTTGTTTACCTATGAACAAATGGGTCTGGATACTGATACGGACGAATTAATACTTTCAGGCAGAATCGAAAGAAATGACGAATTATACGAATGTCTCTACACATACATCAGAACTATTTCATTCATATCAGGCGCACCTGATTATAAGATGTCGAAAGATACGCCTGTCGATAACTCTCGTTACTTTTTAATTCTTAACAGCTTTTAAATGAGGATCATTTCTGGCCAACATAAAGGCAGACGCCTAGTTGCTCCTAAGAATCTTCCAGTCAGACCCACCACCGACATGGCCAAAGAAGCTTTATTCAATATTCTGAATAACCAATATTATTTTGATGAGTTGAGTGTTCTCGATCTGTTTGCAGGAACCGGAAACATAAGCTTCGAATTTGCCTCACGTGGCACTACAAATATTACAGCCATAGACAAACACCACGCCTGCATTAAATATATTGAACAAGTGAGCAATGAACTTGATCTTAACATACACACCGTTAAGGCAGACGTTTTTGTGTTTTTAGAAAACCTGAAAAGTACATCAGACATTATTTTTGCAGACCCACCATATCAGCTTGAAAAGGACAGTTTTGCACGTCTTGTAGAGTTGGTTTTTGATAATGAATTACTAAGTCCTGAGGGGCTGCTTATTATCGAGCATTCTAAACACACCGATTTATCGCACCTAAAAAACTTTGAGGTTCAAAAGCGTTATGGGGGGAACTGTTTTAGCTTTTTCAATAAAAAAGCAGACCTGTAAGCCGAATTCTGTATAAGTTTAACCTTATTGCCCATCATTTATCTGAACTAATTATTACTAATTAGTTTTAGCTGCCTACCCTCTAGCATCGCACGTGCCGCGCTCAAACGCTAGTTTACATGGCATTGCACCGCATAGAGTTTACCTGATTTCACTACAGCATTACCTGTACATTCTTTCTGTTGCACTTTTCCTAACCTCACGGCTGGTGGCCGTTAGCCACTATGCTGCACTTTGGTGTTCGGACTTTCCTCCCAGTCTTGTGTCTCCACAAAACTGAGCGATAGGCCGGTCTGCTTGGTGCTAAAATAAAACTTAAATCGCTTTTTCTAAGTATAGTTGCTTTATTTGTTAAAGCTTGGTGCTTTGTTAATAAAATAACAGGCTATGAAACTGCAATTAAATCCAACTTTTTAAATTTGTAGATTTCTCAGTAATCAGAAAGAACGACTCTATTGGAACAATTTGTTGTATCAGCCAGAAAGTACAGACCCCAATCCTTTAAGGACGTCGTTGGCCAGCAGGCAATTACCAATACCTTAACCAACGCCATCGAGAGCAATCATCTGGCACAAGCTCTGTTATTCACGGGACCGAGAGGTGTAGGTAAGACCACCTGTGCCAGAATACTGGCCAAAATGATTAATAGTGATGAAAATACTTCTCCGGATGAAGATTTTGCCTTCAATATCTTTGAACTGGATGCAGCTTCCAATAATTCTGTAGATGATATCAGGAACCTGACTGATCAGGTGCGCATTCCACCTCAGGTTGGTAGGTACAAGGTGTACATTATTGATGAAGTACATATGCTTTCTACCTCGGCCTTCAATGCTTTTCTGAAGACCCTTGAAGAACCGCCAAAACACTGCATTTTCATACTGGCCACTACAGAAAAACACAAAATCATACCTACTATTCTCTCTCGGTGTCAAATTTTTGATTTTAAAAGGATTACGGTTAGAGATGCTAAAGAATACTTAAAATACATCGCACAAAATCAGGAAATAGACGCTGAAGACGACGCACTTCATATCATTGCGCAAAAAGCAGATGGTGCAATGCGTGATGCACTATCCATATTTGACAGAGTGGTCAGTTTCTCAGGACAAAAACTAACAAGAAAGGCGGTCACCGAAAACCTCAATGTGCTGGATTATGAGACGTTTTTAAAAAGTACCGACCTTATTCTGGACCACAACATTCCGGAACTGCTCATTCAATTCAATGATGTTTTGTCCCACGGTTTTGACGGGCATCACTTTATTGCAGGATTGGCAGCCCACTTTAGAGATCTGCTGGTTTGTAAGGACTCCTCGACATTAAGCCTCTTGGAAGTGGGAGAAGAAACCAGAGAAAAGTATTTTAAGCAGGCCAAAAAAGTCGATGTTCCTTTGCTATTGGAATACATTAAATTGGCTAATGAGTGTGATTTGAATTACAAAACAACGAAAAATCAGCGCTTACTGGTTGAATTAACTCTCATGCAACTCGCCTCCATTAATTTGAATAATGGAGAAAAAAAAAAGACTAGCTTCGGGATAATTCCTCCAACTTATTACCAAAAGGGGAAGAAAGAGGTGACCGAATCAGATTCCACTTTATCTTCCAAGGTTGCTTCTGATCAACCCGTTGAAAGTAAGGTAGTTTCAAAGGAGGTTAAGAAAGAGGTTAAGAAAGAGGTGGTAGAACCTGTAACGGTAGCAATTTCCAAATCTCATCAGGCAACTTCCGGACTCTCTTTAAAAAGCATCCGAAAAAAAAGAGAACACAGGATCAAGCAAATGGATGTGCAGGTTAGCTCGGAAGAACTCCCTGCAAATCCTGTGGCTCAAAAGGATCTGGAACGTGAATGGAATTGGTATATGGAACAAAAATTACAGAATGGTGAGCGCATTCTGGCATCCATAATGGGCATGGATATGCCTAGAATAAATGGCTCAAAAATTCAATTGACCCTTTCCAACCAAACTAGTAAACTTGAGCTTGAGAAAGCTCAAATGGGATTATTGAAATACCTTCGCAAGGCTTTGGATAATTTTCAGCTGCAGTTGGATATTGAGGTAAATGAGGAAGAAGCCCTTAAATATGCATTCACGCCAAAAGAGAAATACCAAAAACTGAAAGAAAAAAACCCGAATATAGAATTGCTTAGAAAAACATTTGGTCTCGATGTTTAAAAAAGATAGAACGACAAATATTCTGTTCCTCTGCTCAATACTAGTGGTGGTTGTTATCTCCTGCGATGGACGAATTTCGCCGCGTGAAGCATTGAAAGAGAGCATTGAAACCTTTAATGAAGAGGTTGATATTGAGGTAATTCAATATGTTCCAGAGGGTTTATTTGAATCTACGGTTGATACAGTTTTAAGTACCGGATATAGAGTTAAGGTTAAGACCTCTACTGATGCGTTTGATGATGTGCTGGTCACACGTATTAAGGATAGTATCAATTATCAAACGCATTATCGTAAGTTTGTACTGGATATCGAACTTGAAAAGAATGCAAAGGTGTTTTTTTCGAAAAAGTTCACTAGAGACCTAATCAATAAGCAGCTTTTAGAATCGGGAGTTATTTTAAATGACTTTGATAATTACGTGCTCTATGCCCATCAGCTTAGCTATGAGGATTCAAATGAGCAACAGATCGTATTGAACCTGGTGTACAAGATTCCTGAATCTGAGGAGACATACGCATTTCATTTAATTTTGCAGCCAAATGGACAAATACAATTAAAACCAATTTCTTTGTAATATCATGCTTGGATTAAAACTACCCACCGACCCAAGATGGATAAACATTGTCGAAAAAAATATTGAAGAAATCCTTACAGACCATGCTTTTTGTGAGCAAAAGGCAGCCAGTACAGCTATTTCATTAATTGTCAGTTTTCCGGAGTATACTGAGTTAGTTGAAGAGATGACAGCCTTAGTTCAGGAAGAAATGAGTCATTTTAAAATGGTTCACGAAAAAATCCTTGAACGCGGTTATACTTTAGGCAGGGATCGAAAGGATGAGTACGTGGTCGATCTCCTTAAGTTTTTTCCAAAAGGGGGAAGCAGAACCACACAGCTGGTCCATCGTCTGCTGTACGCAGCACTCATCGAAGCCCGCAGTTGTGAACGTTTCCGATTACTTTCAGAAGAATTACAAGACAGAAAACTGGCTGCTTTTTACAGGAAACTTATGATCAGTGAAGCTGGTCATTATACCATGTTTTTAAAATTCGCAAGAAAGTATGGCAATTCGGAGGAGGTCAACAAAAAATGGCAGGCCCTTCTGGATTACGAAGCTTCCATCATAAAGAAACTAGGTCTGAAACAGACCATACATGGCTAATTTGGTTAGTTAAAACAGGGCAGGGAATAGTATGTCACAATTTAATACCTATCCCTAATTGGAATCCACTGTGTTGCGCTTCGTTGTCGTTGGGTTCTTCAAGCACATTAGTAATGCCGTAGGTGTAACGCAAATCGACAAAAAACATATCGGTAAACATCAATTCAATTCCACCTACTACTGAAAAGACATACTGTGCAAATACATTTTGATTATCCCATGTAACAAAACTGAATTGAGGACCTGCACCTATTTTAATTTCATCTGAAATATTATATCTCAATTGAACCGGGATTTGAATGAAATCCAATTGATAGGGTTCGTCCTTTGCACCTTCAGACGAAAAGTTAGCTTCAGTCATAACAGAGAACTTTTTAGAAATAGCAAAATCGACAAAGCCCCCAAAATAAACACCGACACGCTCGTCGTTCTCAAAATCCACCTCCTGATCAAAACTCAAGCCAGATAATCCAACTCCTCCTCTAACACCATACATTGTCTCCTGAGCCTGCATAGCGCTCAGTGCAATAACACATATTAAAAAGGTCAAATATTTTTTCATAATCTATTGATTTGAGACTTCTAATATAATTCAATGATATGATCTGCAAATAAATATTAGACTTCAGTAATCATTTTAAGGTTAAACGGTAAATAGCTTAAAAAATATAACTACTGACTTTCTCGTGGTACATACTCTTTATAATGCCATCTGATAAGCCAATCTTGGGCACATAAATATGCTTTGCCCCACTCCACTTCATCGCAGAGAGGTAGATGCGCATTGCCGGAATAATAACGTCTGCACGATCCTCTTTCAAGTTGAGTTTAGTAATTCGTTCTTCGTAGGTATAATCCTGAAGCTGCTGGTAGTAACTGGTGAGATAAAAATAGGTAAGAGGTTTTCCCAGGTCTTTTCCAGAGATTTTAAAGATCTTGTTAATATTACCACCCGAACCAATCAGTTCAATTTTCTCAAAGCCCTGCGTATTTGTTTTGATCCAGTTCTCGAGAGATCTCCATGAATCATTCGTCACCATGTCATTTAACAGGCGTACAGTACCGATCTTAAAAGACTGAGAAAGTAATTTGCTGGCGTTGTGAATAATAGAGAATTCTGTACTTCCTCCACCTACATCCACGTAAAGATAGGTCTTATTTGGATCGATGTAAGTGTGTAAGTCCGTTTCGGCAATAATAGTAGCTTCTTCATCGCCATCAATAATATCAATACTTATTTCTGCAGACTTTAAGATAGTTTGAGCAATGTCCTTGCCGTTTTTTGCTTCGCGCATAGCGGATGTCGCACATGCCTTATAGCGTTCAACTCCATGAGCATTCATTAAGAGCCTAAATGCGGTCATTGTATCCACCATACGTTTTCTATTGAAGTCAGATATTGAACCACTGATAAACACGTCAGCACCTAATCTTATAGGCACTCGGACCAATGAATTCTTCTTAAAAATAACCTCTTCACTATCATCTTGTTCAATGATATCACTCACCAGTAAACGAACGGCATTTGAACCAATATCAATTGCCGCGTATTTCTTTATGTTAATCATGAATTGGAGGTTTCTAGACGTCTAATATAATAGTTATAGGTTTCAAATTGCGATCTGAAAGGAGGTTGACCATCCTTTTTATAAACGTTTGGTACCTCTGAATTCACAAGACGAGCTTTTACATTATCCTTCCAGCTTAACTGAAAAATATCCAGAAGTTCTTCCTTTATTTCAGTATCGTAGATTGGACAGGTCACCTCTACCCTGTGGTCTATGTTTCTAGTCATAAGGTCGGCGCTCGATATGTAGATCTTTGGATCGTTATTGTTTCCGAAAATATACAAACGCGTATGCTCTAAGAATTTATCTACAATACTAATCACCTCAATGTTCTCACTCATTTCGGGCACTCCTGGAATAAGACAGCAAATACCCCTGACGATCATCTGAATTTTAACGCCTGCCCTGCTAGCTTCATAAAGCTTATCAACCATAGCGTAGTTACTGATACTATTCATCTTAAGTTTTAAGTACGCCGGTTTTCCCGCCCGGGCATTCTCAATCTCATTATCAATTAACTTATAAAACTTTGACCGCGTATAATGTGGGGAAACAATTAGGTGTTTGTAACGATTGATCACGTAATTAACTTCAAAAAAGTTAAAGATTTTATCAACGTCTTTTAAAATTTTCTGGTTAGCTGTAAGCAGGGTGAAATCTGTATAAATCTTGGCTGTTGATTCGTTAAAGTTTCCCGTACTTATAAATCCGTACCGTTTTAATTTACCATCTTCTTCTCGCTCAATACAGCACATCTTGCAGTGAACTTTAAGTCCTGTAACACCAAACATCATTTCAACCCCTTCGTCCTGCATTTGCTCGGCGTACTTGATATTGGCCTCTTCATCAAACCGCGCCTGCAGTTCTATCGAGACCACTACCTTTTTACCATTCTTTGCAGCATTGATCAATGAGCTGGCAACATGTGAAATTTGCGCCAGTCTGTATATTGTTATTTTTATAGTGCGAACCGCAGGATCCAAAGCTGCCTCCCTTAAAAATCGAACTACATAAGAGAAGGTATGATATGGCGTGTATACCATAAAATCCTTATTGGAAACAGCCTCAAAAAGGCTTTTCTCTAAATTCAACCCTTTCACCGGTAAGGGTTTGATCTCTTCGTACATCAGATCTGTTCGTCCCAGACTTGGAAAGCCCATGTAGTCTCTTCGGTTATGGTAACGTCCACCAGGGATGACACTATCGGTTCGGTCTATTCCCATGATCTGCATTAAATAGCCAAGGGTATCTTCATCAATGGTTTTATCAAATACAAATCGAACGGGCTCCCCAATCTTGCGATCTTTAACACTATCGGAAATCTTGCTTAAAAAGCTCTTGCTCAAATCACTGTCAAAATCAAGTTCGCCATCTCGGGTGATTTTTATCATATGTGCAGAGATACTGTGAAATTTGAAGATGCTGAAAATGTCAGACAAACAATAGCGCAAAAGATCGTCAATCATGATAATATATTTCTTCCCGTCTATTTCTGGTAAAACCACGAAGCGATCCATGGATTTCGAAATTTCAATCAAGGCATACTGCCTGCGGTCTTCTGCCAAATTCATCTTAACTGCCAAATACGCTGCGCTATCTTTCAATAATGGTAGTTCCACCTCCTCATTAAGGATAATCGTAACTAAAGCGGGACTAACTTCCTGATAAAAATAATCGCGTATAAAAGCAGTCTGCTCAGGTTTAATCTGATGCTCTTTGATGATAAAGATGCCTTCAGATTCTAATTGATGCTGAATGTTTCCAAGGATTTCCAGACTCTCGGTTTGTTGTTTTATAACCACTTTGGTAATGGCTTCCAGTAACTCTTTGGCCCTTATTCCACCAAGTTGGCTCTTTCCCCCTTTCCCGGCCTCGTCAATTCGCTTAACAGTGGCATAGCGCACTTTAAAAAACTCGTCCAGATTATTGGAAAATATTCCCAAAAACCTGAGTCTTTCAATTAAAGGAACGCTTGGATCTGCTGCTTCCTGTAGTACCCTTGCATTAAATTGCAACCAACTGAGCTCTCTGTTAATATATTTGTTTTTCTCTTTCTGCATTACTTAAAATCTCTGGGGAAAATTGTTAACTTGGTGCTGCCTTTTTTG